>CAZULR010000543.1:0-1924 GCA_964621235.1 uncultured Acidimicrobiaceae bacterium | reverse complement strand
CCGCCGGCGGTGTGGGCCGCCTCCGGCCACCTGGCCACCTTCACCGACCCGCTGGTCGACTGCATGAACTGCCACCAGCGCTGGCGCGAGGACAAGATCGAGGGCGTGTGTCCCGCCTGCGGGTCGACGGAGTTCACCGAGGCCCGGGCCTTCAACCTCATGTTCAAGACCCACGCCGGTCCGCTCGAGGACGAGGGCGCCGTCGCCTACCTGCGCCCGGAGACGGCCCAGGGGATGTTCGTCAACTTCCTCAACGTGCTCCAGTCCACGCGCAAGAAGCCGCCGTTCGGCATCGCCCAGGTGGGGAAGTCCTTCCGCAACGAGATCACGCCCCAGAACTTCGTCTTCCGCACCCGCGAGTTCGAACAGATGGAGATGGAGTACTTCGTGCCGCCGGCCGAGGCCCAGCGGTGGTTCGAGTACTGGCTCGACCACCGGTTCCGCTGGTACCTCGACCTCGGCATCCCGACCGACCAGCTGCGCCTGCGCCACCATGAGGCCAGCGAGCTCTCCCACTACTCGTCGGGCACCGCCGACGTCGAGTTCCTCTTCCCGTGGGGATGGGACGAGCTCGAGGGCATCGCCAACCGTTCCGACTTCGACCTGAAGGCCCACGCCGCCGCCTCGGGGGAGAAGCTCGAGTACTACGACCAGACGGCCAACGAGCGCTACGTGCCCCATGTCATCGAGCCCGCCGCAGGCGCCACCCGCACGATGATGGCCTTCCTGCTGGCGGCGTACACCGAGGACGAGGTGGGTGGTGAGGCACGCACGCTGCTCAAGCTCCACCCCCGGCTGGCCCCCTACCAGGTGGGCGTGCTCCCCCTCTCGAAGAAGGAGACGCTGGAGCCGCTGGCCCGACAGGTGCTGGGCACGCTGCAGCCGCACTTCATGTGCGACTACGACACCACGCAGTCGATCGGCAAGCGCTACCGGCGCCAAGACGAGGTCGGGACCCCGTGGTGCGTGACCGTCGACTTCGACTCGCTCGAGGACGGTGCCGTGACGGTGCGCGACCGCGACACCACCGAGCAGGTCCGGGTGCCGATCACCGGGCTCCTCGACGAGCTTCGCCACCGGATGGACGCCGCCGTGGTCTAGGGCCGCCCCTCCGGGGACCCGATGGTCGGACGGTCCCCGTGCCGGTGGGGGGCGTATGGGAGCATCGGAGGGTGAGTCACCGCGTCCGCATGAGCCCCTGGAGCCATCTCCGCACCCTCGGGGTCACCCTGATCGTCCTCGCCCCGACCGCCGCCGTGCTGTCGGTGGTCGCCCAACCGGGGGGTCCCGCCCAGGCCGCCACGCCCCGTCCCTACCTCGTGACCTTCGTGGCCCGGCAGTGCCCGACGTACCAGGACATCACCGCCAACCTGGCCCGCAACAACATCCAGGAGAGCCTGCAGGACCTCGGTGGGGACACGGCCTACAAGTCCGGCCAGCCCATCTCGCCCTCGGTGGAGACGCCGAACCAGCCCAACTGCACGCCGCTGACCGGATGGAACTTCACCTTCGGGAACGGCATCAACGGCAAGGACCCGGCGACCCAGCTGTCGCGGGTCTCCAACCCGGTCAGCCCGCCGTTCACCACCGTGGCCTCCGTGCCGCTCCTCGACACCAACGGCAACCCGACCGGAACCTCCATCGCCGGCGCGACCACCGCCACTCTTACGTCCGCCCAGGTCACCCAGGCGGCCAACCACCAGCTCTGGGTGCAGGGTGGCACGTTCGGTGACCCGCTGGGCACGGCCACCTTCGGCAACCGGTACGCGTTCGGTGCCCTCCGGTGCGCCATCGACAACCTGAACGGTGACAACGTCGAGTGGGCCGGCTTCCCGAGCGGACAGAGCCACGTGTTCTGTTACTACTACGCCGTCGACCAGACACCGAAGTCGGGGACGATCACCATCGCCAAGGCGTTGACGAA
>CAZULR010000542.1:0-1927 GCA_964621235.1 uncultured Acidimicrobiaceae bacterium | reverse complement strand
GGCCCGAGGCGAAGAACGCCCTGTCGGGCCCCATGCTGGTCGGCATGGCCGACGCGTGGGTCGAGATCGACGGCAACGACGACATCCGCTGCGCCATCCTGACCGGGGCCGGCGGCACCTTCTGTGCCGGCATGGACCTGAAGTCGATGTCCGGTCCGGGCAACGAGGACGTGAAGGAGCGGATGGCGGCCGACCCCGACCTCCACTGGAAGGCACTGCTCCGGCACTACTCGCTCAAGAAGCCGCTCATCGCCGCGGTGGAGGGCTGGGCCGTCGCCGGCGGCACCGAGATCCTGCAGGCCACCGACATCCGGGTGGCCGGGGAGAGCGCCAAGTTCGGCGTCTTCGAGGCCCGGCGCGGCCTGTTCCCGCTGGGGGGCTCCACGGTGCGCCTGCGCCGCCAGATCCCGTTCACGGTGGCCATGGACCTGCTGCTCACGGCCCGGGAGGTGTCGGCCCAGGAGGCCAAGGAGATCGGCCTGATCGGCCGTGTGGTGCCCGACGGCACCGCCCTGGAGAACGCCCTGGCCGTCGCCGAGGTCATCGGTGCCAACGGCCCGCTCGCCGTCGAGGCCATCAAGGCCTCCGTGAAGGCCACCGAGGGGATTCCCGAGGAGGAGGCGCTCAAGATGGAGCTCGAGTTCGGCTGGCCCATTTTCGCCACCGAGGACGCGGCCGAGGGGCAGAAGGCCTTCGCCGAGAAGCGCCCACCCGTGTACCGGCGCAAGTGACCGACGCACTCCTGGGTTCGGTGGACGACGACGACCCGCGCCGTCGGGTGGCCGCCGCCCTGCGGCCGCTCATCACCTTGACCGTGGCCAACGCGTTCGAGGACGGCGTCCTCGACGAGGCGGCCGACCGCCTGGAGGAACTGGTCCGCTCGCTGACCGAACGCGCCGGACCGAAGCGGACCCGGCGGCAGCCCGACATCTCCCAGCACGCCCAGGACTTCTTCCCGACCAGCCCGGTCATGGGCATGGCCAACCCGATCGCCCCACCGGTGACGGTCTGGGTGGTCGACGGTCCCGACGGCGGCCCCCGGGAGATCCGGGCGGAGGTGTGGTTCGACTGGGCTTACGAGGGCCCACCGACCTGCGTCCACGGCGGCGTCATCGCCGAGACGTTCGACGAGATGCTCGGGGCGGCCAACATGGTGTCCGGCACTCCCGGCATGACCGGCACGCTCACCGTCCGCTACCGCAAGCCCACCCCGTTGCGGACCCCGCTGCGCATCGAGGCCCGCTGCATCGGCCGGGACGGCCGCAAGGTCCGGACGTGGGCCGGGCTCTACCACGGGGATGTGCTGACCGCGGAGGCCGACGGGGTGTTCATCATGGTCGGTCCGGAGCGCTTCCTGGCCATCGCCGAGGGGAACGTCGACAACGCCGACCCCGTCGCGCTGGCCGCCATGCGGGCCGAGGCCCAGCGGGTCGGGGCCGCCGCCGACGTGCCCGGCGACACCAACCAGCCTCCGGAGCCTTCCGGGGACTGATGGTCGGGGCAGCGCGGCCCGGTGCCGTCGCCCTGCGCGAGGCACGGACCGGGGACGCCCCCGGCATCGCCGCCGTGCACGTCGCCTCGTGGCGGGCGGCCTATCCGGGCCTGCTGCCCGCCCCGGTGCTCGACGGGCTGTCGGTGACCCGGCGGACCGCGACCTGGGAACGGGTGCTGGCCGACCGGGGCCAGTTCGTGGTGGTCGCCGAACTCGGTGGGCGCGTAGTGGGGGTGGGGCACGCCGGCCCGGCACGCGACGCGGACCTCGAGCCGATGGTGGGGCAGCTCACTACCCTCTACCTGGCCCCGGGTACCTGGGACACCGGCACGGGCCGTGCCCTCCACGACGCCGCGCTCGACCGCCTGTGCACGGCCGGCTACGACTCGGCGGTGGTGTGGATGCTGTCGACCAACGACCGGGCCCGACGCTTCT
>CAZULR010000541.1:0-1929 GCA_964621235.1 uncultured Acidimicrobiaceae bacterium | reverse complement strand
GCACGTCGACCAGCTTGCGGCCCTTGCGGCTCGCGAACTGGACGGTGCCGTCGGCGAGGGCGAACAGGGTGTCGTCCTTGCCGAGGCCCACGTTGAGGCCGGGGTGGAACTTCGTGCCGCGCTGGCGCACGATGATGGCGCCGGTGCGCACCTCTGTGCCGCCGAAGACCTTCACCCCGAGGCGCTGGGCATTCGAGTCGCGTCCGTTACGGGTGGACCCACCACCTTTGGTCTTGGACATGTCGTGTGCTCCTTGTGGTCGTGCCAACCGCCGTGCCGCGCTCATCGGCGCGCCGGCGGGTCGATCGGTTGGTCAGCCGGCGGTGATGCCGGTGATGGCGATGGTCGAGTACCGCTGACGGTGTCCCCACCGGGTGCTCTGGTTCGACTTGTTCTTGTACGTGAAGCCGCGGATCTTGGGCCCGAGCTCCTCACCTTTCACCGTGGCCGTCACCGTGGCGCCGGCCAGCTGGGCCGGTGTGGCCAGGACCGTGTCGCCGTCGACGACGAGGACGGGATCGAAGGTCACCTCCGTGCCGGGCTCCTCGCCCAGCAATTCCACGCGGAGCTCCTGGCCCTCGGCCACTCGTTCCTGCTTGCCTCCGGTTTTGATGACTGCGTACATAGGGATGACAGCCTACAGCTCCGGGTCGTCAAATACTATTCCCCGGCCCTCGCAGATCTCACAGGTCGTCGACATCGACTCGATCAGACCCTCCGAGACCCGCTTCCGGGTCATCTCCACGAGGCCCAGTTCGCTGATGTCGAACACCTGGGTGCGGGTCTTGTCCCTGGCCAGAGCGGTACGGAGGGCCGCGCCCACCTTGTCCCGGTTCTCCCGGATCTCCATGTCGATGAAGTCGATGACGATGATTCCCCCGATGTCCCGCAGGCGCAGCTGACGGGCGACCTCGTCGGCGGCCTCGAGGTTGTTCCGGTACACGGTCTCCTCGAGGTTGGTCGTTCCGACGTTCTTGCCGGTGTTGACGTCGATCACGGTGAGCGCCTCGGTGCGGTCGATGACCAGAGAGCCACCGGACGGCAGGTAGACCTTCCGGTCCAGTGCCTTGTGCAGCTGCTCGTGGACGTGGAACCGCTCGAAGACGGGCAGCTGCTCGGCCTCGGGGTCGTAGTACTCCACACGGTCGGCGAGCTCGGGGTTGACCGCGCCGACGTAGTCCCTGACCTGCTCGAACAGCGCCGGATCGTCGATGACCACGGCCCGGTACTCCCGATTCAGCTCCTCGCGGATGACCCGGACGGCGATCGCCGGCTCCCGATACAGGAGAGCGGCGCCCTGCCCCTTGAGCGAGGCCTCGGCGATGGCGTCCCACTGCTCGACGAGCCGGCCGATGTCGTGCTCGAGCTCCTCTGCGCTCGCCCCGGCGGCGGCCGTGCGGACGATGAGCCCGTGGCCCTGCGGACGCACCGCATCGACGATGCGGCGGAGGCGCTTGCGCTCGGAGTCGTCGAGTCGCTTGGAGATCCCGTAGGCGGTGGAGTTGGGGACGAGCACCACGAACCGCCCGGGAAGTGACACCTCCTGGGTGAGCCGGGCGCCCTTCGCCCCGATCGGATTCTTGGTGACCTGGCACAGGATGGTCTGACCCGGCTTCAGCAGCTGCTCGATCCGGGGCTGGCCCGACCCCTTGGGCGACTCCACGTCGTCGGTGTCGTAGCGGACGTCCCCGTGGTAGAGCACGGCGTTCTTGGGTGTCCCGATGTCGATGAAGGCGGCTTCCATCCCCGGGAGCACGTTCTGGACCCGTCCGCGGTAGATGTTGCCGTCGATCTGGGTGGCGTCGTCGGAGGCCCGGGAGATGTAGTGCTCCACGAGGGTGCGCCCCTCGAGGAGGGCGATCTGGGTCATGTCGGGGCGGACGTGCACGCAGATCTGGTAACGACCGACCGCCTTGCCGCGCCGCTCCC
>CAZULR010000540.1:0-1930 GCA_964621235.1 uncultured Acidimicrobiaceae bacterium | reverse complement strand
CGCACCCGGCCGTCGCCGCCTACCACCGGCTGCTGGTGTGGGACATCGAGAAGGCACCCACGTTCACCCGGACGGCGGAGCGCATCCTGAACCCACTCGTGGGGAAGAGTCTCGTGGTCTATCTGGTGAAGCCGTTCCCGGCCGCCGTCGAGGCGGCACCGACCCCGGTGGGGGCCGGCGCATGAGGGTGATCCCCGAGGTCCCGGGCGTCATGAGTGCCGCCGAGGTGCTGGAGACGGCGCGGTCCATCGTCGCCCTGCAGCGGCCGGACGGGATGATCCCGTGGTTCCCCGGTGGCCACTGCGACCCGTGGAACCACGTCGAGGCGGCCATGGCCCTGACGGCCGTCGGCCTCGACGCCGAGGCCGACGCCGCCTACCAGTGGCTCGTCGACACGCAGCTGCCCGACGGCAGCTGGTTCAACTACTACCTGCACACCGGCGTCAAGGACGCCCGCCTCGACACCAACGTCTGCGCCTACCTGGCGACCGGTGCATGGCACCGCTACATCTCGACCGGAGACCTCGACGGCCTGGAGCAGCTCTGGCCGACCGTGGCGGCCGGTGTCGACTTCGTGCTGCGGTGGCAGCGGGTCGACGGCTCCATCCGCTGGTCGCTCGACTCGGCGGGCATCCTCGAGGAGTACGCGCTGCTCACCGGATCGTCGTCGATCTACCACAGCCTGCGCTGCGCCATCGCCATCGCCGAGCGCCTCGACCAGGAGCGCCCCGACTGGGAGCTGGCCGCGGGCCGGCTGGCCCACGCCGTCGCCCACGACGTCGACGCCTTCGCCCCCAAGGTCGAGTTCGCCATGGACTGGTACTACCCGATCCTGTCCGGCGCGCTGAGCGGCGACGCCGCCAATCGGCGTATCGACGGCTCCTGGTCCACCTTCGTGATGGAGGGCCGCGGCGTGCGGTGCGTGTCGACGGGGGAGTGGGTCACCGCCGCCGAGACCGCCGAGTGCGTCCTGGCGCTCGACGCCCTGGGCCGGGACGACGAGGCCCTGGAGCTGTTCCGCTGGGTGCAGGCGTTGCGCAACGACGACGGCTCCTACTGGACCGGCATGGTCTATCCCGAGGAGGCGACGTACCCGCCCCTCGAGCGCTCCACCTACACCGCCGGCGCCATGGTGCTGGCGGCCGACGCCCTGGGCCGCAGCACGCCCGCCTCCGGGCTCTTCCGGGGTGAGGGGCTGCCGAGCCACCTCGACCTCACCGAGCCGGCCCCCGAGGCACCGGTGGAGCCGGCGCTGCGGGCCCCGGGCACGCCCGGCGCCCCCTAGGCCGCCCCGCCACCGCCGGACGCGTCGGGACGGAGGGCATCCACAGGTGCGTCCCAGCCCGCGCTGACGGGCGTCCCAGACCCCCTCCCTACGGTGGAGGTCGAAGGAGGTGGACGATGTCGACCGACCACATCGTCCGAACCGACATGCTGCTGTTCCTGATGATCCCCGTGTCCCTGCTGGCGTTCACCCTCGCCATCGGTCCCGTGCTGGTGATGACCCTGATGGAGCACCACGCCCGCAAGCGGGCCGCCATGGTGCCCGTCCGGGTGGGCGACGACCGCCGCGGTGTGACCGACGCGTCGGCGCACTCGGGGTATCACCGTCCGCTGACGACTGTCCGATGAGAACACTCCGCTGAGAACGGTCCGCTGACGACTGACCGCTGAGGCGGACCCGCCGGGACCGGAACCGGCGGTCAGGCCCTCCGCAGGACGCGGAGCGAGCCGCAGGCGCCGTCCTCGACGAACTCGCCGGAGTCGAGCGCCGCACGCCAGATGTCATACGGCGGCCGCCCGCCGTCCGCGGGGTCCGGGAACACGTCGTGGATGGCCAGCCAGCCACCGGGGACGACGTGGGGGGCCCACCCCCGGTAGTCGGCCCAGGCCGGCTCCTCGCCGTGGCCGCCGTCGATGAAGCAGAAGG
>CAZULR010000539.1:0-1940 GCA_964621235.1 uncultured Acidimicrobiaceae bacterium | reverse complement strand
CCTCGGCCAGCACCCGGCAGGCCTGGGTGCCCGAGTAGTCGAACTCGCAGGCCTGACCGATCACGATCGGGCCTGACCCGATGACCAGGATCGACTCGAGGTCGTCGCGGCGGGGCATCAGGCGGTCCCCCGGTCTCGACCGCCGGGACCACCGTGGGCGTCCATCAGCATCTGGAACTCCTCGAACAGGTAGCGGGCGTCGTGGGGGCCGGGGCCGGCCTCGGGGTGGTACTGCACACTGAAGGCCGGGACCTCCGTGCTGGCCAGTCCCTCGATGACCCCGTCGTTCAGGTTGACGTGGGTGACCTCGGTCGCCCCGAGCGAGTCGGCGGCCACCGCGTAGTTATGGTTCTGCGAGGTGATCTCGACGCGGCCGGTCGACGTGCGGCGGACCGGGTGGTTGCCACCGTGGTGGCCGAAGGCCAGCTTGTAGGTGGTGGCGCCCAGGGCGCTGGCCAGCAGCTGGTGGCCGAGGCAGATGCCGAAGATGGGGACCGTGCCGTGGTCAACCAGGCGACGGACCTCGGCGATCACGCCCGGCAGGGCCGCCGGGTCGCCCGGTCCGTTGGAGAGGAAGATGCCGTCCGGTCCGAGGGCCAGGGCATCGTCGGCCGTGGTGCCGGCCGGGACCACCGTGACGGTGGCGAGGTCGCCCAGCTGGCGGAGCATGGCCTCCTTGATCCCGAAGTCGTAGGCCACGACCCGATAGGGACCGTCACCCCGGGTGAGCACGCCCGTCCTCGTGACGGTGGACACCAGGTCGCGGCCGTCGGTCGGCGGTGCCGACCGGGCGGCGGCCAGGAGCTCGGCCTCGTCGGCCGTGCCGAAGGCACAGGGAGCCGAGCCGTGGTCGCGCAGGTGCCGCGTCAGGCGACGGGTGTCGACCCCCGTGATGCCGGCCACCCCGTGGGACGTCAGGTAGGCCTCGAGGGTGCCCGTCGACCGCCAGTTGGAGGGGGCGTCGGCCAGGTCCCGCACCACCACCCCGCGGCAGTGCGGGACGTCCGCCTCGTCGTCGGCCGGGTTGACGCCGTAGTTGCCGATGTGGGGATAGGTGAACGCGATGACCTGTCCGGCGTACGACGGGTCGGTGATGACCTCCTGGTAGCCCGACAGCACCGTGTTGAACACGGCCTCGCCCGTGGAGATGCCGCCCTCGGGGACCGCGCCGAAGGCGTCGCCCTCGAACACGGCACCGTCGGCCAGCACCAGCAGTGCCGGCTCGCGGTGGACGGTCCGGCTGCGGGGGCTCATCGCTGGGCCTCGGCGTCGATGACCACCGGCTCCCCGTCCAGGACCGTGTGCCGGACCCGGCCGGTCAGGGTGCGGCCGGCGTACGGCGTGTTGCGGCTGCGCGAGGCCAGTGCGGTGGGGTCGACCGTCCAGGTGGCCGTGGGATCGATGACCACCAGGTTGGCCGGCGACCCCTCGGCCACCGGGCCGCCCTGGCTGCCGCCGTGGGGTGGGTCGAGCATGGCGATGGCCGCCGGCTGCCAGCTCAGCAGGGCCAGGATCCGCTCGATCGGGAGGTCCAGCTCGGTCACGGCCAGGGCCAGGGCGGTCTGGAGCCCGAGCATGCCCGGGGGCGCCTGGTCGAACGGCAGGTCCTTCAGCTCCGGGGCGTGGGGGGCGTGGTCGGTGGCGATGGCGTCGACCGTGCCGTCGGCCAGGGCTCGCTTGACGGCGTCGACGTCGTGCTGGGGGCGGAGCGGTGGGTTCACCTTGAAGACCGGGTCGTAGCCCGAGGTGCAGCCGTCGGTGAGCGTGAAGTGGTGCGGCGCGACCTCGGCGGTGACGGGCACGCCCTCGGCGCGGGCCCGGCGGACGAGGTCGATGGACCCGGCGGTCGACAGGTGCAGGAAGTGGACCCGGCCGCCCGTGGCCCGCGCCAGGGCGATGTCCCGGGCCACCATGACCTCCTCGGCCTCGGCGGGCTGGCC
>CAZULR010000538.1:0-1941 GCA_964621235.1 uncultured Acidimicrobiaceae bacterium | reverse complement strand
CTGGCGTTCTGCGCCCGGTGGGAGGAGCACCGCCACGACCTCGACTACGAGATCGACGGGGTCGTCATCAAGGTGGACGACCTGGACCTGCAGCGCGAGCTCGGCTCGACGTCACGCGCCCCGCGCTGGGCCATCGCCTACAAGTTCCCGCCCGAGGAGCGCTCGACCACCCTGATCGACATCCAGGTCTCCATCGGGCGCACCGGCAAGGCCACGCCGTACGCCGTCCTCGAGCCCGTCTTCGTCGGCGGGTCCACGGTGGGGCTCGCCACCCTCCACAACGAGGACCAGGTGCGCCTGAAGGACGTGCGCCCCGGGGACACGGTCATCGTGCGCAAGGCCGGGGACGTGATCCCCGAGGTCGTCGGGCCGCTCCGGGTCAAGGGCCGACGGCGCAAGCGGGCCTGGACGTTCCCGACGGCGTGCCCCGTGTGCGCGGCGCCCCTCGTCCGGCTCGAGGGGGAGAGTGACACCTTCTGCACCAACCTCGACTGCCCCGGCCAGCGCGTCCAGCGCATCGCCCACTTCGCTTCGCGGTCGGCCATGGACATCGAGGGGCTGGGGGAGCAGCGCGTCCAGCTGCTGGTCGACCACGGCCTGCTGGTCGACGTCGCCGACCTCTACTCCTTCACGTCCGGGACGTTCGCCGGTCTCGAGGGGTTCGCCGAGGTGTCCACCACCAACCTCCTGACGGCGATCGACGAGTCGCGGCAGCGACCGCTGAGCCGTGTGCTGATCGGGCTGGGCATCCGCCATCTCGGCCAGGTCGGCTCGACGGCGCTGGCCCGGGCCTGTGGTGACCTCGACGGGATCCTGTCGGCGGACGAAGCCACACTGGCGCAGATCGACGGCGTCGGACCGGTCATCGCCGCCAGCGTGGTGGCCTGGTTCCAGTCGCCCGTCAACCGCTCGGTGATCGAGCGGTTGCGGGCCGCCGGCCTGCATCTCGCTGAGCCCGTCGGGGCCCCGGCCGGCGCCGACCCCGCCCTGGAGCAGACCCTCGAGGGCCGGTCGGTGGTGGTGACCGGGACGCTCGAGGGCTACACCCGGGAGGAGGCCGAGGCGGCGGTGACGGCCCGGGGCGGCAAGTCGCCCGGCACCGTGTCGAAGAAGACGTACGCCGTGGTCGTCGGCCGGGCCCCGGGAGCGTCCAAGGTGACCAAGGCGGAGCAGCTGGGCGTGCCGGTCATCCAGGGGGCGTCCTTCGAGGAGTTCCTGGCGTCGGGAGAGGTGCCCGGGTCGACGTGACGGCCGGGGCCGGGTGAACGGCACGGTGCGGGACGGGTAGCGGCCGCCCGGCCCGCGCGCCGGTCGCCGGTCCAGCCCACCCTCCACCGCTGCCGGCGGTGGCCTGGATAACCTGACGAGGGCCATGCCGAGTCTCACCGACTCCATCGGGCGCGTCCTCGGCGACCGCTACCGACTCGTCACACCCGTGGGGACGGGTGCGTCCGCGCACGTCTACCTGGCCGACGACGTCTCCCTCAAGCGCCAGGTGGCCATCAAGGTCCTCCACCCGGCGCTGGCCGGCGACCAGGCCTTCCTGAAGCGGTTCCGGGCCGAGGCCCGGGCCGTCGCCGCGCTCAACCACCCGAACATCCTGGCGGTCTACGACTGGGGCGAGGAGGACGGCGAGCCGTATCTGGTCCTCGAGTACCTGGCCGGGGGCTCACTGCGGCAGATCTTCGACTCCGGCACCCTGCTCACCCCCGAGCAGGCCGTCCGGATCGGCATCGAGGCCTGCGCCGGCCTCGACTACGCCCACCGCAGGGGCCTGATCCACCGGGACATCAAGCCCGCCAACCTGCTCTTCGACGCGGACGGCCGCCTGCGCATCGCCGACTTCGGCCTGGCCCGGGCCCTGGCCGAGGCCGCCTGGACCGAGCCCGACGGCGCCATCCTCGGCACGGCCCGCTACGCCGCCCCCGAGCAGGTGGAGGG
>CAZULR010000537.1:0-1946 GCA_964621235.1 uncultured Acidimicrobiaceae bacterium | reverse complement strand
GAGTGGCAGAAGGCGCGCTCCAAGGCCCGGGCCGCCGTCCACGAGATCGCCGAGGAGCTCGTCGCCCTGTACCGCCGCCGCCTCGAGGTGCCCGGGCACGCCTTCGGCCCCGACACGCCCTGGCAGGCCGAACTCGAGTCCTCGTTCCCGTTCGTGGAGACCTCGGACCAGCTCAAGGCCATCGAGGACGTCAAGGCCGACATGGAGCGGCCCCAGCCCATGGACCGCCTGGTCTGCGGCGACGTGGGCTTCGGCAAGACCGAGGTGGCCCTGCGCGCCGTGTTCAAGGCCGTCCAGGACGGCTACCAGGCGGCCGTGCTGGTGCCGACGACCCTGCTGGCCAGCCAGCACGCCCAGACCTTCGCCGACCGCTTCGCGCCCTTCCCGCTGAAGGTGGCCCTGCTGAGCCGCTTCCTCACCAATGCCCAGGCGGCCGAGGTGCTCGCCGGACTGGCCGACGGCTCGGTCGACGTGGTGGTGGGGACCCACCGGCTGCTCGGCCAGGACGTCACCTTCAAGAAGCTCGGCCTCCTGGTCGTGGACGAGGAGCAGCGCTTCGGTGTCTCCCACAAGGAGTCGATCAAGGCCATGGCCGAGGGAGTCGACGTTCTCACCCTGACGGCCAGTCCCATCCCCCGGACGCTCGAGATGGCCCTCACCGGCATCCGCGACCTGTCGATGGTCAACACCCCGCCGGCCGCCCGGCGCCCGATCCTGACCCACGTCGGCGAGTTCGAGGAGGCCGCCGCGTCCGAGGCCATCCGCCGCGAGCTGCTCCGGGAGGGGCAGGTCTTCTACGTCCACAACCGCGTCCAGGACATCGAGGCCACCGCCGACCGGGTGCGGAAGATGGCACCCGAGGCCCGGGTGGCCATCGCCCACGGGCAGATGGACGAGGGCACGCTGGAGCAGGTGGTCCTCGACTTCTGGCAGGGGGAGTACGACGTCCTGGTGTGCACCACCATCGTCGAGTCGGGCATCGACATGCCGACCGTCAACACCCTGGTGGTCGACCGGGCCGACCTGCTGGGCCTCGGACAGCTGCACCAGCTGCGCGGCCGGGTCGGCCGGGCGGGCATGCGGGCGTACGCGTACCTCTTCCACCCGGCGGACCGCATCCTCACGGAGACGGCCTACGAGCGGCTGCGCACCATCGGCGACCACACCGAGTTGGGGTCCGGCTTCAAGATCGCCCTGCGGGACCTGCAGATCCGGGGGGCCGGCAACCTGCTCGGGCGCGACCAGTCGGGCCACATCGCCGCCATCGGCTACGACCTCTACGTGCAGATGGTGTCCGAGGCGGTCTCCGAGCTGAAGGGCGAGCCCCGGCCCCAGCCGGTCGACCTGTCCGTCGACCTGCCCGATGCCGCCCACCTGCCCCCGGACTACGTCGAGGCCGAGGACGTGCGGCTCGAGGCCTATCGGCGCCTGTCCGCGGTCCGGACGGTCGACGAGGTGGAGGACGTCCGGGCCGAGTGGACCGACCGGTTCGGCCCGCTGCCGGCCCCGGCCGCCGCCCTCCTCGAGGTGGCCCTGCTGCGGGTCGAGTGCCTCCGGCTCGGCGTCGACGACCTGGCCGTGTCCCTGCCCCGCTTCGCCTCCGAGGGCGCCGGCCCCCGCGGCGGCCCCGGGGGCCGTGCCGTGGCCAAGCTGACGCCCGTGACCCTCCCGGCCTCCGCCGAGGTGCGGCTGCGCCGACTGGCCCCGGGGGGCACCTACCAACCCGACGTCGGCCGACTCACCGTCCCGATCGCCCCGGACCCGGCCTCGGGGGGCTATGCGCCGGTGCTGGTGCGCCTGCTGCGCGAACTCGTCCCGGCGGGCTGAACCCACCCTCGGTGCCCACGGGCCGGCGCCCCGCTCGGGGGTGCCCGGCCGTGCCCGGTAGCATCGCCGCCGTGAACCGCATCCCCGCAGCCCTCGTCGCCGTCGCCGCCGTGCTCGGC
>CAZULR010000536.1:0-1953 GCA_964621235.1 uncultured Acidimicrobiaceae bacterium | reverse complement strand
GCAGCACTGGGCGGTGCCGCACGGGTGGTCCTCGGCGCCCGCCACCGGGTGGGCCGTCGTCAGGTTCAGGTCGTAACGCGCCCGGACGGACTCCACGTACTCCAGCGTCTCCTCGAAATGGGACCCGGTGTCGAGGAAGATGACCTCGATGTCGGGGTCCACGCCCACGGCGATGTCGATCAGCACGGCCTCCTGGAACGAGCAGGACAGGGCGAGCTTGGAACCGAACCGCTCGACGGCCCAGGCCACGATCAGCCCGGCGGGCGCCGTCTCGAATGCCGCCGACTGCTCGGCCAGCTCCGCCCGCAGCCGGGCCACCGAGGGGTCCACGGCCAGCTGGGCCAGCCTCGTCCGGTTGTCCACCACGCTCAGCTTCACGTCTTCTCTTCCTCTCCCGCCCGGGCCGGGGTCGCACTCCTCCGCCCCGACCGGCCCTCACGGTCCTCCATCACCTGCACCCGGCACCGAATCGGCGCCCTCGACCAGTCCCCCCGGCACCGGTCGGTACGTGTGGGAACTATACATGACTAACCCGATCAGGTTTTGAAACATTCCCGCCGGCCCCGTTGCCCTCCGGCGGACCCCTCCCGCACCAGCCTAGGACCGTCCCCTCGGCCGTCCACCCCGCGAGGCGGTGCCTCCGGCGTTCCCGGTCGCGAGGTGCATCCCCGGTGTCGATAGGGTGACGGTCGTGACCAGCGCGGCGTACACGACGGTCGAGTCCATCGACCTGTCGGACATGGCCTTCTGGGGCCAACCGCCGGAGCGGCGCGAACAGGCGTTCGCACTCCTGCGGGCCGAACGCCCGGTGGCGTTCTTCGAGGAGCCCGATTTCGCCGGGTCCTCGACCCTGGCCCAGGCCCGCGGGCCCGGTTACTTCGCCCTCACCCGGCACGCCGACATCAGCGAGGTCAGCCGACACCCGGAGATCTTCTGCTCCGGCAAGGGCGCGATCAGCATCATCGACCTGCCGGAGACCATGGTCGAGTACTTCGCCGGCATGATCTCGTCGGACAACCCCCGCCACGCCCGCCTCCGCAGGATCGTCTCCAAGGCGTTCAGCCCGCACCAGGTGCGCGCCATCGCCGAGGAGATCGAGCGGGTCGCCGACGGCCTCATCGACCGCGCCGCCGACCTGGGCGAATGCGACTTCGTCACCTCGTTCGCCGGACCGCTCTCGCTCGAGATCATCTGCGACATGATGGGGCTGCCGCCCTCCGAGCACGCGACCGTCTTCCGGTGCTCCAACGTGATCGCCTCCTCCGACGACCCCGAGTACCTCCCGGCGGGCAGCGACCACCTCGTGGCCATGCTCGAGGCGGGACAGGAGCTGACGGCCCTCATGACCGAGCTCGCCGCCTTCCGCCTGGAGCACCCGACGGACGACCTGACGACGGCCCTGGTCACCACCAACATCGACGGCGAGGCCCTCACCCAGTCCGAGCTGGCGTCGTTCTTCATCCTCCTGCTGACGGCGGGCAACGAGACCACCAGGAATTCGTTGGCGCACGGCCTGCTGGCGCTGAGCCAGAACCCCGACCAGCGCGCCATCTGGCAGTCCGACCCGGTCGGAGTCGCCGTCACCGGGGTGGACGAGATCGTCCGATGGGCGAGTCCGGTGAATTGGATGCGCCGGACCGTCACCACGGACACCGTCCTCAGCGGGCAGGAGCTCCGGGAGGGGGACAAGGTCCTGCTGTTCTACGGCTCGGCCAACCGGGACGAGCGGGTGTTCGACGACCCGTACTCGTTCGACGTCCTCCGGTCACCGAACCCGCATCTGGGGTTCGGCTCGGCGGGGCCGCACTTCTGCCTGGGCGCGCACCTCGCACGCCAGGAGATCGGCGTGATGCTCCGGCTGCTGCTGACCCGGCTGCCGGACATCGAGGTCTGCGGCGAGCCCGACTGGGCCGTCTCCCGCTTCGTCAGCGGGATCAAGCACCTGCCCTGCCG
>CAZULR010000535.1:0-1954 GCA_964621235.1 uncultured Acidimicrobiaceae bacterium | reverse complement strand
GGAAGTGCAAGGACCTGTCACCGTCCATCTTCTTCCCGAGTGACGGCGTCGGCGTACAGGAGGCCCAGCGCATCTGCGCCGAGTGCCCCGTCGCCGAAGCCTGCCTGGAGTACGCCCTGGCCGAGCGTGTCGACCATGGCGTGTGGGGCGGCAAGTCCGAGCGCGAGCGCCGCCGCATCCTGCGCCGCCGCCGGGTCGGGCTGAGCGTCGTCGGCGCCGGCGCCTGACAGCGGCGTGCCGCCGGCCGGCGCGTCCGACGTGCCGCTGGCCGAGTGCGTGATCAACATCAGCGAGGGACGTGACGCCGATGTCATCGCCCTCGTGTCCGGGGCCGCAGGGTCCCGCCTGCTCGACGTGCACTCCGATGCCGAGCACCACCGCTCGGTCCTGACCCTCGGCGGCCTGCTGCCCGACGTCGAGTCGGCCGCCCGTGCCGTGGCCGGAGCCGCGGTCGGGGCCATCGACCTGCGAGCCCACCGAGGGGTCCATCCCCGGCTGGGTGCCGTCGACGTCGTCCCCTTCGTCCCTCTGCCCGGGCCGGCCGGTGCGACCACCGGCTGGGACGCCGTCCTGGTCGCCCGGGACTCCTTTTCCCACTGGATGGGCACGTCCCTCGGGGTCCCCTGCTTCCTCTACGGCCCCGGGCGCACCCTGCCCGAGATCCGGCGTGACGCGTTCTCCTCGCTGCAACCCGATGCCGGACCGGCCGCACCCCACCCCACCGCCGGCGCCTGCGCGGTGGGCGCCCGCGACGTCCTGATCGCATACAACGTGTGGATCCGTGCGTCGCCCGGGCCCGACGCACCCGACGACGCCCGTGTCGTGTCGGTGGCGAAGGCGCTCGCCACGGCCCTGCGCCGACCCGGTCTGCGCACCCTCGGTCTGGCCGTCGACGGCGGCGCCCAGGTCAGTTGCAATGTCGTCGATCCCGCCAGGGTCGGCCTGCTCGACGTCTACGAAGCCGTGGCCGAGGGCGCGTCAGCCAACGGGTGCAGCGTGTGGAAGGGCGAGCTCGTCGGGCTCCTGCCCCGGTCCGCGCTCGGCGCCGTGCCGGACCACCGGTGGGCCGACGTCGGCCTGCGGGCCCGGGACACCATCGAATTCCGCCTCGACACCAGTCGGGGCTGACCGTCCTCCGGCCAGCCCCCCGGTCGTCGTCGGCTCAGGAGGCGGTCGCCGCCCGACGCTGCATCGCCCGCTGACGGCGTAGACGCCGCCGCTCGCGCTCGGACAGGCCGCCCCAGATGCCGAACTTCTCACCGTTGGCCAACGCGTACTCGAGGCAGTCCTCGCGCACCACGCACCCCCGGCACACCTCCTTCGCCTCGCGGGTGGACGCACCCCGCTCGGGAAAGAAGAGGTCCGGATCGACCCCCATGCAGTTCGCTTTGGTCTGCCATGTCCGTTCCTGGGGCCCATACATCAGTGACACCATGTCCATCGCCAGACCTCCCTCCCACTCATCCATGCGCCTTCGCCTGAAGCCGCATAGCACGGATGTAACTACAGGCCTGTAATCCTTCACCATTCCAGCCGGAAACGCAAGAAAAAGATCCGAGCCCATCCGGGCGCGCCACGCATGGCCCGTGCCCGGCGCCAGGCACCGGGCGTTGCGCCCGGACGTCGATCGTCGGGGACAGAACCGTCTACGCCATTGTGGGAGTTGCGGCGCCAACCATTTACCCGACCGGGCACGACCCGATCACCCCGTCCCGGTTCCCGGCGACGGACCGACGGCGGCGCGGCCTCAACCGGCGCGGCGGCCCCTGGCCCGGACGGTGGTCTTGTGGTTGAGGAAGTCGACGAGCACGTAGTCGCCCAGTTCGCCGGGAGTGGTGGCGAACGTCCGACCGCGGTTGATCCTCGACAGCTGGTCGACGAAGCCCCACAGGCCTCGGTCGGGATCGAGCAGGAAGGTGTTGATGGTGATGTTCGCCTTGGTGCACCGCATCAC
>CAZULR010000534.1:0-1963 GCA_964621235.1 uncultured Acidimicrobiaceae bacterium | reverse complement strand
CCCGGCGGCCTCGCCGAGGTTGGCCCCGAGGTTGATCCCCTCCGGCCGGTAGGCCCCCTCCTGGGCGGCGACCCCGAGCCGGGCGGCGTCCCACAGCTCGGTCGACTCCTCGTCGGTGAGGTCGCCCAGCGACCCGACGTGGCGGAGCGGGATCGCCATCAGGTGACCGCTCGAGTACGGGTAGGCGTTGAGCACCACGAGCACGGTCCGCCCGACCCACAGGACGCCGGTGTCCACGGAGGCTGGCCCGCTGGCGGCGATGCGGCAGAACACGCAGTGGGCGGGGTCGTCGGCGGCCGCGGACGATGACCCGTCGGCCGGGCCGGTCACCGCGCCGGTCACGTAGGCGTTGCGCCAGCCGGCCCACAGCCGCTCGAGGCTCATCGCCACCCGCTCACGCGGCGCCGGTGTCGCCGGCCGCCTCGGGCAGCGTGCGGGCGGCGACCTCGTCGAGGAGCGCGGCGGTGAACTCGGCCGCGGGGACATCGCGGTCGGGCCGGTCGCTGCCCCGACGGTTGACGCCGACGGAGCCTGCGGCCACGTCGTCGTCGCCCACCACCAGGATGTACGGGATCTTCAGGAGCTTCGCTTTGCGGATCCGGGCGCCCAGGGGCTCGGTGGCGGGGTCGGTCTCGACCCGGACGCCGAGGGAGTGCAGGTCGTGGACGACCTGGTCGGCGTAGTCCTGGTGGTCGTCCCGGACGCCGAGGACACGGACCTGCTCGGGCGCCAGCCACGTCGGCAACGCGCCGGCGAAGTGCTCGACCAGGATGCCGAAGAACCGCTCGATCGAGCCGAACAGGGCGCGGTGCAGCATGATCGGCCGGTGCCGCGCGTTGTCCGCGCCGATGTACTCGAGCTCGAACCGCTCGGGGTGGTTGAAGTCGCACTGGATCGTGCTCAGCTGCCAGGTCCGGCCGATGGCGTCGCGCACGTCGATGTCGATCTTCGGGCCGTAGAAGGCGGCGTCGCCCTCCTTGACCTCATAGGGCAGTCCGTGTCGGTCGAGTGCCTGGCGCAGCGCCTCGGTGGCCTGCTCCCAGATCTCGTCGGAGCCCACATACTTATCCGGGTCCTTGGTCGACAGGTTCGCCGTGAACTCGGTGAACCCAAAGGCCCGCAGCACGCTCATCACGAAGTCGAGGAGCGAGGCGATCTCGTCACCGAGCTGCTCCTCGGTGCAGTAGATGTGGCTGTCGTCCTGGGTGAAGCCCCGGATCCGCATCATCCCGTGCAGGGTGCCCGCCCGCTCGTAGCGGTAGACGGTGCCGAGCTCGAACAGGCGCAGCGGCAGCTCTCGGTAGCTGCGCTGGCGGCTGTCGAAGATGAGGCAGTGCATCGGGCAGTTCATCGGCTTCGGGTAGTACGTCCCGTTGTCCATCTCCATGGGCGGGTACATGCCGTCCTTGTAGAAGCCGAGATGGCCCGACGTCTCGAACAGGTGGGCATTGGCCAGGTGTGGGGTGAAGACGAACTCGTAGCCGCCGTCCTGGTGGCGCTGGCGGCTGTAGTCCTCCATCAGCTTGCGGACGATGCCGCCCTTGGGGTGCCAGACGGCCAGGCCGCCGCCGAGCTCGTGGGGGAAGCTGAAGAGGTCGAGCTCCACGCCGAGCTTGCGGTGGTCGCGCTTCTCGGCCTCCTCGAGCCGGTGCAGGTGGTCGGCCAGGGCGTCGTCGGACTCCCAGGCGGTGCCGTAGATCCGCTGCAGCTGCTGGCGCTTCTCGTCACCGCGCCAGTAGGCGCCGGCCACCCGCATCAGGGCGAAGTGGCCGAGCTTCCCGGTGCCAGGCACATGGGGGCCACGGCAGAGGTCGGTGAACGCCGGGGAGTTCCAGTAGGTGGAGACCCCGTGCTCGCCCGCGCCCTCCGAGGCGGCGTCGACCTCGTCCTGGCCGGCGCCGACGGCCTCGATGATCTCGCGCTTGAACGGCTGGTCGCCGAAGAGCTCGAGCCCCTCGGCGAT
>CAZULR010000533.1:0-1963 GCA_964621235.1 uncultured Acidimicrobiaceae bacterium | reverse complement strand
TGGCGACGCACAGGAACGCCTTGGTGGCGTAGGCGACCCCGTCACCCCAGGCGGCGACGGCCTCCCGGCAGGCGGCGCGGAGGTGGGCCTCGTCATAGACGAACAGCGGCGTCCCGTGGTGCTCGGCCAGTTCGACCAGGTCGCAGCCGCCGACGACGAGGTGCCCACCCGTGCCGACGCGGGCCGTCTCCGGCAGGAGGTCGACGTCGACAGGACCGGTCGGGACGGGCACGGTCACATCGCCTCGGGCGCGTGGACCCCGAGCAGGCCGAGGCCGATGGCGAGTCCGATCCGCGCGGCCTCGACCAGCCACAGGCGGGCCTGCGCCAGCGACGGGTCGACGTCGTCGGCCAGGATCGGGCAGTCGTGGTAGAAGCCGTGGAAGCACGAGGCGAGCCGGCGCACCCACGTGGTGACCTTGGTCGGGGCCCGGTCGACGGCGGCGTCCGCCACGACCTCGGGCAGCTCCTCGAGGCAGCGGAGCACCTCGAGTTCCCTGGGGTGGGTGAGGAGGGAGAGATCGATGTCGGCGAGCGGCGCCCGCACGATGCCGCGCTCGGCCGCCTTGCGACCGACACCGCCGATGCGGGCGCTGGCCATCTGGACGTAGAAGACCGGGTTCTCGGACGACTGCTCGCGCACGGCGGCGAGATCGAAGGTGGCGGCCTGGTCGAGGGAGCTCATGAGGCTGAGAATGCGGGTGGCGTCCGGGCCGATGTCGGCGACGACGGTGTCGAGGTCGATGGCGGTGCCCGCCCGCTTGCCCATCTTGACCGCCTCGTCACCGTCGACGAGCGAGACCATCTGGCCGAGCTTCACCTCGAGGCGCGAGGGGTCCACGCCCAGCGCCGTGACCCCGGCGACGAGGCTGGCGACCTGGCCGTGGTGGTCGGCCCCGAAGACGTCGATGACGCGGTCGAACCCGCGTACCAGGAACTTGTCGCGGTGGTACGCGAGATCCCCCGCCAGGTAGGTGGCGTCACCATTGGCCTTACGGAGTACGCGGTCGCGCACGTCGCCGAGCTGCTCGGACCGGAACCAGGTGGCGCCGTCGTGCTCGTAGACCAGGCCCCTCTCGGCCAGGAGCGCGATCGTCTCGTCGACGGCCCCGCTCTCCTCGATGGACGCCTGCGAGTACCACTCGTCGAAGACGATGTCCACCGAGGCGAGGGTCGCCTTGATGCGTTCGAGGATGCGGTCGGCGGCCCAGCGGCCGGCGGCCGTGACGTCGTCGGGCCCGTCGTACTCGGCGGCCAGGTCGGTGACGTACTGTCCCTGGTAGCCGCCTTCGGGCACCTCCTCGCCACGGTGGCGGGCCAGGAGGCTCGTCCCCAGGGTGCGGATCTGCCCGCCCGTGTCGTTGACGTAGTACTCACGGCTGACCACGTGCCCGCTGCGGGCCAGCACGCGTGCCAGCGCGTCACCGTAGCTGCCCCACCATCCGTTGCCCACGTGGATCGGACCGGTCGGGTTGGCCGAGATGAACTCCACCTGGACCTTCTCGCCGTGGCCGATGTCGGGACGTGCGTACCCGTCCTCGCCCTCGGCGAGCACGGCGGCCAGTGCCTCGTGCAGCCAGGTATCGTCCAGGCGGAAGTTGATGAACCCGGGCCCGGCCAGCTCGACGGCCAGCACATGGTCCGGCAGCTTCCGCTCCAGTGCGTCCACGATCGCCGTGGCCAGGGCGCGTGGATTGGTGCCCACCTTCTTGGCCGTCACCAGGGCGACGTTGGTCGACCAGTCGCCGTGCTCACGGCGGGCCGGGCGCTCGAGGTGGACCTCGGACGGGTCGCTGACCACGTCCATGGCCCCTTCGGTGGCCACGGTGGCCACGGCCGCGGCCACCGCATCGGCCAGGCGGTCACGGACGGGCCGGTACGCGGGCGCGGACGTCGTCGGTGTTGCGTCGTCGGTGGGCGGGGGTGCGGACATCGTGGCCCGAGGATACGCGGTCCCGGACGGG
>CAZULR010000532.1:0-1966 GCA_964621235.1 uncultured Acidimicrobiaceae bacterium | reverse complement strand
GCGAAGATGGCCAGGGCGGCCCACGGGGTCATGGGGAGGGTCTAGTCGTCGGGGGGCCGCGGCTCAACCACCGCCGCACGACCGCCGGGGTGCGTCGGAGCCCGCCGGTCCGGTTCGGCCGGAGCGGCCGACGGGATAGGTTCGCAGGGTGCACGATGATGAGTTGGAGGCTGAGGACGGGGTGGGCCGGGACGAGGTCCTGACCGCCGCCGACGTCGCCGACGGGCCGATACCGGTCCATGTGGCCTGCGTGATGGACGGCAACGGCCGCTGGGCGGCCCGACGGGGCCTGCCGCGCACGGAGGGACACGCCGCCGGCGAGGCGGCGCTCCTGGACGCCGTGGAGGGTGCGCTCGAACTGGGCATCCCGTGGATCACGATGTATGCGTTCTCCACCGAGAATTGGCGCCGGCCCCCCGAGGAGGTCCGCTACCTCATGGGCTTCAACGAGAGCCTGCTGATGCGGCGGCGCGATGAGCTCAACGACAAGGGCGTGCGCATCCGATTCGCCGGTCGACGCGACTGGCGGGTGCCAAAACGCGTGCTCAAGCGGATGGACGAGTCGATCGAGCTCACGAAGGGCAACCGGCGCTGCACGTTGACCATGGCCTTCAACTACGGCGGGCGGGCGGAGATCGTCGATGCCGTCCGCGACCTGGTGACGGACGGCATCAAGCCCGAGAAGGTCACCGAGAAGGCGATCCGTTCGCATCTCTACTTCCCCGACCAGCCCGACCCCGACCTGGTCATCCGCACCTCGGGCGAGCACCGCATCTCCAACTTCCTGCTCTGGCAGCTGGCCTACAGCGAGCTCGTCTTCACCGAGGTCCTGTGGCCCGACTTCCGACGCTCCGACCTGTTCGCCGGGGTCCGGGACTTCCAGCGTCGCCAGCGCCGCTACGGAGGCGTCACCTGATGCGACCCGGACACGTCCGCGACGACGCCGGTGGCGTGTGGATCGTGACCGGTTGGGTCCTCGGGTTCCTCGTCTACGTGGGCATCGTGGTGGCGTGGCACGCGGGCTTCACGGGGGCGACGCCGTTCGTCGTCATCCCCCCGGTGCTCCTCGTGATGATCGCCGCCGGCAACTTGATCAGTGGCCGGCGGGCCGGACGTCCGGCGCCGCGCTTCAACCGACCCGACCCCGTGCCCATCGCCTCGCTCCGCGGCGAGCCCGAGCCGACCCCCGGCGCCGACGGCGCCGGGACCCCGCCGGCCGGGGGTCCCGGGCCGGCCCGATGACCCAGTTCCGCGATCGGGGGGTGGTGCTCCGGACCATCCGCCTCGGTGAGGCGGACCGGATCGTCACCCTGATGACCGAGCACCACGGCAAGGTCCGGGCGGTGGCCAAGGGCGTGCGTCGGACGACGTCCAAGTTCGGGTCCCGTCTCGAGCCGCTCAGCCACGTCGCCCTGCTGGGCTGGCAGGGGCGTGGCGACCTCGACACCATCAACCAGGTGGAGGTCATCGACACCTTCCGGCCTGTCCGCGAAGACCTGGACCGGATGTCCTCGGCTCTGTCGATGCTCGAGGTGGTGGACCAGGTGGGCCAGGAGCGCCATGCCAACCCGCGCCTCTACGAGATGGCCGTCCGGGCCCTCGCCGCCCTGGCCCAGCGGGACTCCCCCATGGTGGCGCCGGCGTTCTTCCTCAAGGTGCTCGCCCTCGAGGGTTCGGCCCCGTTCCTCGAGGGCTGCGTCTCGTGTGGCGAGGACGACGATGCCCAGCTCGTGGCGTTCGACATCGTGGAGGGCGGGGTCCTGTGCCGGTCCTGCCGGCGCGGCCGTCCGCTCTCGGCCGACGGGCTGGACCTCCTGCGTCGGACGCTGGGGGGCGGCCTGTCCGGGGTCCTGGCCGAACCCCGCTCCGCCACCACCGACGAGGTCACGGCGCTCGCCACCGAGGCCATGGAGGCCCACCTCGACCGCCGGCTCCGGTCCGTCCGGGCCGGCCAGGTCACCTGAGC
>CAZULR010000531.1:0-1976 GCA_964621235.1 uncultured Acidimicrobiaceae bacterium | reverse complement strand
CCGACCCGCGCCTCAACCACGAGGTGCCGGTGACCGCCGGCGTGCGGGCCGACGAAGCCGCCGCCCAGCTGACCGGGTTCTTCGCCGACCGCCGCGACTGAGTGCCGACCGGCGAGACGGGGCCCCGACCGGCGAGACGGCCCCGACCCCGGATCCGGACCGTCGCTAGGCTCGACCCACGCCTCGCGCCGGGACGGTCGGTTGCGGCCGGAGCCCGGCGTCGACCAAGGGGAACGGATGGCCGTGATGCGCGCGTTGCAGGTGACGAGGAACGGGCCGCCGGCCGAAGTGCTGGCCGTCCGGGAGGTCGACCGACCGGTGCCCGGCCCGGACCAGGTGCTCATCGAGGTGGGCGCGGCCTCGCTCAACTTCAACGACATCGACCGTTGCCTGGGCAAGCTCGTGTCGGTGCCCACGCCGCCGCCGTACACCCTGGGCATGGACGTCAGTGGGGTGGTGGTGCACGCGGGCCCGGGCGCGGAGCAGTGGCAGGGTCGACGGGTCGTCGCCATCACCACCACCGCGCTCGGGGGCATCGCGGAGTACGCCCTGGCCGACGCCGTGTCCGTGTTCGACGCCCCGGAGGGACTCGACGACGTCGAGTCGGCCGCCTTCATCCTGCCCTTCCACACGTCGCACCTGGCGCTGTTCCGCCGGGGACGCCTCCAGCCGGGTGAGACCCTCGTGGTGCACTCGGCGGCCAGCGGCCTCGGCACGGCGGGCATCCAGCTCGGCAAGGCGGCCGGTGCCCGGGTCATCGCCGTGGCCGGCGGCGCCGAGAAGAGCGAGCTGTGTGCCCAGCTCGGCGCCGACCAGGTGATCGACCACACGGCCGAGGACTTCGTGGAGGCCGTGCTCCAGGCCACCGACGACGCCGGTGCCGACGTCGTCTACGACCTGGCCGGCGGCGACTTCGTCGAGCGCTCGTGGCGGTGCACAGCCCGGGGAGGGCGCTATCTCGCCGTCGGGTATGCGGACGACGATGCCAACGGCATGACCGGCCGCCCGCTGCGGATGGCCAGCATCGGCAACATCGATCTCGTCGGCGTGATGGTCGCCTGGGTCGACTCGGTAGACCCCGGCATGCGCCGGTTCGGCTTCAACCCCTACGGTCGTGACGTGGCCGACGAGGTGCACGGCGACCTGCTCCGACTGGTGGCCGAGGGCGGGGTCCGTCCCCACGTCGGTCGCCGGGTCTCCATGGAGGAGGCCGGTGCGGCACTGGAGGAGCACCGGGCCCGCCGGTCCGTCGGCCGCACCGTCGTCGACGTCGCCGGCTGATCCTGCCACCGGCCCTCGGGGACCGGCCCGGCCCCGACCGCCGTCACGCCCGGGAGGTCAGGACGGCGGCGTGACGTACGAGTAGTCGCACCGGAACCCGTGGGTCGATCCGCTGACGGGCGGATCGTCCAGGCGCTGCCAGTTGCCGTTCGCCACCTGGCCGATGATGTAGCAGTTGCCCGGCGTCTTGGCCGCGACGTTGTTCGGCCCGATGATGTGCTGACCGTCGAACGTCGTGACCTTGCCCAGCTGCGTCAGCAGCGAGCCACGGCTCGGGTCGGTGCCGGCGTTCTGGAGCGCCTGCGCGAACAGCTGCGCCGACAGCCACCCGTAGAGGGTGTACAGGTCGGGGGTGAACCCGGGCGAGGCGACGTTGACCCAGTGGAGGAAGCTCGCCACCGCCGGCACCGAGGAGGCGTCCTGACCGAGGTAGAGCGTGGTGGACTGCTGGAGGTAGTCGCCGTTGACGGCCGACGGACCGCCGGAGTCGGGGATGAGCTTGTTGGTGTAGGTGGCCGCACCCAGGACGACGACCGGATGGAAGTCCTGGGTCTGCAGCGACTTGAGGAGGGCCGACGCGTAGGACTCGGCCATCGAGTCGACGAACAGGATCTTCACCCCGGCGTCCTTCATGGCGATGACGTTCTGGTCGAAGTTGGTCTGGGCCACGCCGTAGGTCTGGTCGTAGATCACCT
>CAZULR010000530.1:0-1991 GCA_964621235.1 uncultured Acidimicrobiaceae bacterium | reverse complement strand
AGATCCGGATCCACGCCGACCAGCGCTACGTGACCGTCGGGGGGATCCGCTCGACCGGACTTACCTCGTCGATGGCGGTGGCCGAGCACGTCGCCGCGCTGCTGGCCGGGGCCGGGGCCGTGTGGAGCGGGCCCGCGACTGCTCTGTCCGTGCCACGGATGCCGCCCCTCGGGGCCTCCCAGGTACGGCCGCTGCAGGACCCAGGACGCATCGCCGCCGACCCGGCCTACGGCACGGCGCTCTGCCACTGCGAGCAGGTCAGCCGGGGCGAGGTCCGGGACGCCTGCCACGGACCCGTGCCGGCCACCGACCTCGGCGGTGTCCGCCGTCGGACCCGGGCCATGAACGGCCGGTGCCAGGGCTTCTACTGCGGGGCCGAGGTCGTGGCGCTGGTGGCCGCCGAGACCGACACCGATCCCGGCACGCTGACCAAGGTGCCGGGGTGACCGGACCCACGGTCCTGGTGGTGGGGGCCGGACCGGCCGGGCTGGCCGCCGCCCGGGAGCTCGCCGCGGCCGGGGTCGGCCCGGTCCTGGTGGTCGAGCGCGAGGCCGCAGCCGGCGGCGTGCCGCGGCACTGCGACCACAACGGGTTCGGTCTCCAGGACCTGCGACGGCCACTTACCGGCCCCTCCTACGCACGGCTCCTGACCCGTCGGGCCACGGCGTCCGGAGTCGCGGTCCGAGTGTCCACGACGGCGACCGACGTCGCCGACGACGGTTCCGTGACCCTGGTGGGCCCCGACGGGATCGACGTCGTCCGGCCCCGCGCGGTGGTGCTGGCCACCGGGGCCCGGGAACGGCCACGGTCCGCCCGGCTCGTCCCCGGGGACCGTCCGGCCGGTGTGTTCACCACCGGCCAGCTGCAGCAGTGGGTGCTGCTGGCCCACCTGCCGGTGGGTCGGCGCGCCGTGGTCGTCGGTGCCGAGCACGTGGCCTACTCGGCGGTGCTGACGCTCCGCCATGCCGGGGTGGCCACGGTGGCCATGGTGACGGGGCTGCCGCGCCACCAGACGGTGGGCGCCTTCGCCTTCGCCACGCGGGTCGGGCTGCGTGTGCCGCTGCGCACGTCGTCGCGCGTGGTGGGACTGCACGGCCACGGCCGGCTCGAGGCCGTCGAGGTGGAGGATCTGCTGACGGGCGCCGTCGAGCACGTGATGGCCGACACCGTGGTCTTCACGGGGGACTGGGTGCCCGATCACGAGCTGGCCCGTCGCGCCGGCCTCACCGTGGAGCCGGCCACGCTCGGGCCCCGTGCCGACGGCTGGGGCCGCACGTCCCGGACCGGGGTCCTCGCCGCCGGCAACCTGGTGCACCCGGGGGAGACGGCCGGGCTGGCCGCGCTCGGTGGTCGGGCCGTCGGGCGGCGCCTGGCGGTCGAGCTGCGGTCGGGCGCGGTGCCATCCGGACCTCGGGGCGTGACGGTCACCGTCGCCCGACCGCTGGTGTCGGTGGTCCCCCCGGTCGTCGACCCGGGCGACCCGCCGCACCGGCTCCTCCTGCGCACGTCCGAGTTCACCGGCCGGCGCCTGGTCGTGGCGCGGCAGGGAGGTCACGAGGTCGGTCGCCATGGCCTGCGCCACTCGGTGCCGAACCGCTCGCTGAGCGTGCCGGGCGCCGTCGTGCGGCGTGCCGCTCCCGACGGTGGGCCGGTCGAGCTGTCGCTCGTGTGAGCGCCCCTCCGGCGGTGCCCCACCGACCCCGGCCGCGGTACGGTTGGAGGAGTTGACTCCCGGGGGGGCGCATGGCCGGATTGAACTTCGCCGATATCTTCGAGACCGTCGTCGACACCACGCCCGACGCGCCGGCCCTGGTGGTCCGGTCCTCGGGGGGCGACGAGGTGCGCCTGACCTTCGCCCAGCTCGACGCCCGGGCCAACCGGCTGGCCCACGCCCTCACGGCGGCGGGCGTCGGCCCCGGCGACCACATCGGCTGCCACCTCTACGACGGCAACCAGTACGTGGAGGCCACCCTGGCCGCGTTCAAGATCCG
>CAZULR010000529.1:0-1993 GCA_964621235.1 uncultured Acidimicrobiaceae bacterium | reverse complement strand
ATCGACCTGACCATCGACCCCGTCGCCTTCGGGCCGCTCGTCCTGACCGCCACCGACGGCCGCGTGTCGCGGTTCCCACGGGCGCAGGTGCGGTTCACCGCCGCCGACGGGCGGCAGGGGAGCGGCTGGGTGGAGTGGAACCAGCCGCAACCGTCGCCCGAGGGGCGGTAGCGTCGGCGCGGTGCGCCTTTCGCTGCAGCCGTCCCTCGACCCCGCGGCCTACCGCTACGTCCATTTCCTCCGGACGCGCTTCGCCGAGACGGACGCCATGGGCATCATCCACCACGGTACCTACCCGGCGTACCTCGAGGAGGCCCGGGCGGCCATGCTGCGCGAGTCCGGATTCCCCTACGAGGACGTGCGGGCGGGCGACGACGGGGTCGACTTCGCCGTCCTCGAGCTCTACGTGCGCCACCGCCAGCCCCTGCGCTTCGACGACCTCGTCGCCGTCCACGTGGTGGTCGACGACCTCACCCGGACGACGTTCCAGGTGGGCTACCTCGTGACCGTCGAGGACCAGGCCCGGGCCACCGCGGTCACCGTCCACGGGGCGGTCGACGGGCGGGGCCGTCCTTCGCGGATGCCGGCGTTCCTGGCCGGGCTCGTCGGACCCGGGCGCTGAACCGGTGCGCGTCTCCTACGGGCTGCCAACCCATCGCGTCGACCGGGGCGACGAGTTCCTCGCCCCCGGTGCCATCGGCGAACTGGCGCGGGCCGCGGAGGACGCCGGATTCGGCGCCGTGTACACCACCGATCACCCGTTCCCGGGCGACGCCTGGCTGGCCCACGGGGGCCACCACGCCCTCGACCCGTTGGTGGCGCTGTCCTTCGCCGCCGCGGCCACATCGACGGTCCTGCTGCACACCAACCTGTTCATCGTCGCCTACCGGAACCCGTTCCTGGCCGCCAAGGGGATCGCCACCCTGGATGTCCTGAGCGGTGGCCGCACGGTGGTCGGTCTCGGCGCGGGCTACCTGGAGCCGGAGTTCGACGCGCTCGGTGTGCCCTTCGACGACCGCAACGACCGGATGGACGAGGCGCTGGTGGCCATGGAGTCGGCGTGGTCCGGCGACAGCGTGACCTTCGAGGGGAGCGCCTTCCACGCCCCGGGCAACACGATGCTGCCCCGTCCGGCACAGCGCCCGCGCCCACCCCTGTGGATCGGAGGCAACAGTCGGCGGGCCATCCGCCGGGCGGTCGAGTCGGCCGACGGGTGGTGCCCGTTCCCCGTCCCGGTGCGGGCAGCCGAGCAGACGCGCACCGCGCCGATGCGGTCGGCCAAGGATCTGGCCGCCGCACTCGGGTACGCACGCTCCCACGCCGAAGCGGTCGGCCGGACGGAGCCACTGACGGTGTGCTTCATCCCCGAGGGGCTGTCCATGGGGGACCGTCCCGTCGACGAGGCCAGGGTGGTGGCGTCGATCGAGGAGCTGGCCGCCGTCGGGGTGGACTGGGTCGCGGTCGCCCTGCCGGGGGAGACGCGTCGCGCCCAACGTGGCGCCATCGACCGTTTCGCGGACTCGGTGCTTGCCGTGGTCGCCGGGGTCTGAACGGCGTTGGCCGCCGCCCCCCGGCTCCGCCGCCTCCTGCACTCCGACGTCGCCGCCGCGTGGATCCTCGTCATCGCCGTGGGCGTCGCCCTCGGCTGGGCCAACGGCCCGTGGGCGCACACCTACGCGTCGGTCTGGCTACACCCGACCGGCCTCGGCCATCCGGCGTTCGCCGGTCTCACGACGGTGCGCGACTGGGTCAACAGCGGACTCATGGCCGTCTTCTTTCTCGTCGTCGGTCTGGAGATCGGTCGGGAGCGCCGCCACGGTGACCTTGCCGACGGACGCACGGCCGTCGTGCCCGTGGCCGGTGCCCTCGGTGGCATGCTCGGCGCCGGCCTCGTCTACGCCCTGGTCAACCACGGGGGACCGGGAGCCCCGGGATGGGGCATCCCGATGGCCACCGACATCGCCTTCGCCCTCGGCGCCCTGGCCCTGCTCGG
>CAZULR010000528.1:0-1999 GCA_964621235.1 uncultured Acidimicrobiaceae bacterium | reverse complement strand
TGGTGATCTCGCCGGCCACCAGGACCAGTCCGGTGGTGAGCAGGGTCTCACAGGCGACCCGGCTGTCGGGGTCGTCGGTCAGCAGCGCGTCCAGCACGGAGTCCGAGATCTGGTCGGCCATCTTGTCGGGGTGCCCCTCGGTCACGGACTCCGAGGTGAAGGTGTATCGGCTGCTCACGGGTCGTTCCATCCTCTGTGGTCTGGTCGTCGGGTCCACGTTCGGCGCCGACGGTCTTCAGTGATGCTCCTGCGGCGTCCGGCGGACGGCGTGCGATGCGGTACGTGCCCCGGGTCGCCCGGGGCACGGCGCACCACGCTACCCGCGGCCCGGTGCCGCCGCTACGGCCGGCGCGCGAGTAGGGGGGCGACCCGGTTCAGGACGGCATCGGCGACGTCGGCCTTGGCCGACAGCGCCACCGTCGTGACCGTCCCGTCGGCCCCGAAGATGGTGACGGCGTTGGTGTCGTGGTCGAACCCCACCTCAGGGGCGGACACGTCGTTCGCCACCATCAGGTCCACGCGCTTGGCCTCGAGCTTGGCCCGGGCCCGCTCGGGCACGTCGTGGGTCTCGGCCGCGAACCCCACGAGCACCTGGCCGTCGCGCCGTCGGCGGCCCAGCTCGGCCAGGATGTCGTTGGTCGCCTCGAGCACGAGCTCGGGGACACCGTCCGACTTGTGCAGCTTGGCGTCCACGACCACCTTGGGCCGGAAGTCGGCCACGGCCGCGGCCATCACGACCACATCGGCGTCGGAGGCCCGGGCCAGCATCGCCTCTTCCATCTCGGCCGCCGACTCGACGGCGACCACCTCGGCCCCGGCCGGGGCCGGCAGGGAGCTGGTGGTCACCAGGACCACCTCGGCACCGCGCCGCCGAGCCGCCGCGGCCAGGGCGTGTCCCTGCTTGCCGGAGGAGCGGTTCGTGATGAACCGCACCGGGTCGATGGCCTCTCGGGTGCCCCCCGCCGACACCAGGACCCGGACGCCGGCCAGGTCGGTGCCGGTGGCGGGACGGGTCGCGTCGAGCAGGGCCCGCACGGCGGCGACGATGGTCGCCGGCTCCGCCATCCGTCCCGACCCGACGTCGCCTCCGGCCAGGCGGCCCTCCTCGGGCGGCACCACCGACACGCCGCGCCCGGTGAGGGTGGCCAGGTTGGCCCGGACCGACGGGTGCTCCCACATCTCGGTGTGCATGGCCGGGCAGACCAGCACCGGTGCGGCCGTGGCCACCAGCGTCGTCGTCAGCAGGTCGTCCGCCAGGCCCGAGGCGTAGCGGGCCAGGAGGTCGGCGGTGGCTGGCGCCACCACCACCAGGTCGGCACGCTGGCCGAGGCGGGTGTGCGGGATGGGAGACGCCTCGTCCCACACGCTCGTCTGCGTCGGCTCGGAGGCGAGGGCATCGAAGGTGGCCCGGCCCACGAAGTTGGTGGCCCGCTCGGTGAGCACCGGGGCCACGTGCACGCCGGCGTCGACCAGGCGGCGACAGACCTCCACGGCTTTGTAGGCGGCGATGCCGGCGGACACGCCGAGCACGACGAAGGGGCGCCCGTCGGTCGGGCCCGGATCGTGTGTGGTCGCGTCGGCCACGGCTGTCCCCCTGTCGGACACGCTCCGGCACAGCGGCCGGGGCGTCGTGTCAGTCGGTGGTCTCGTCCTTGTCGGCGGCGATCGCGTCGGCGACGGCCTCCTCGACGGCCAGTTCGACCGCACCCTCGATGAGCGCCAGCGCGGCGGCCTCGGCGGCCTCGGCGGCGGCGATCTCCTCCGGGTCGGGGCGGGAGTACGTCGCCTTGCCCTCGGCGACCTCTTCGAACGCTATGGAGAGCGGCTTGCCCGAGGCCGAGGCGACCTGGGGCGGCACGACCACGCCGATGCCCTCGCCGAGGGAGTTGTAGTAGCTGTTGACCTGCCGGGCCCGACGGGACGCCAGGGCCACCAGCGTGAACTTGGAGTCGACCTTGTCGAGGAGGTCCTCGATCGGCGGGTCCATCAGGGTGGTGGG
>CAZULR010000527.1:0-2013 GCA_964621235.1 uncultured Acidimicrobiaceae bacterium | reverse complement strand
GCATCCCGATGGCCACCGACATCGCCTTCGCCCTCGGCGCCCTGGCCCTGCTCGGCCGGCACGTGCCGGCCGGACTGCGGGTCTTCCTGCTGACCCTGGCGGTGGCAGACGACATCGGCTCCGTGGTGGTGCTCGCCGTCTTCTACTCGGCGCGGACCTCGGCACCGGCCCTGGTCGGCGCGGCGGTACTGGCCGTGGGCCTGGTGGTACTGCGTCGGACGGTGCGGCTCACCACCGCCGTGGTGCTGGCTGCGGGCGCGGCGCTGTGGGTGCTGCTGGCCGCTGGTGGCGTGGAGCCGGCGCTGGCCGGCGTCGTGGCCGGGCTGCTCGTACCGGCGCGCCGCGACGCCTCCGGGCGCGAGCCGGCCGAGCGGCTCGAGCGCCGGATCGCCCCGTGGTCGGCCTTCGCCGTCCTCCCGGTGTTCGCCGTGGCGAACGCCGGCATCACGTTCCATGCGCAGATGCTGGCCGCCCCCGGATCGACCGCCGTCTTCGCCGGGGTGGCCCTGGCGCGTGTGCTCGGCAAGATCGGCGGCATCACCCTGGCCTGCCTGGTGGTCGTGCGGGTCGGCCTCGGACGCCTGCCCGACCCCGTCCGCTGGCGGCATCTGGTGGGGGGCTCGGCCGTCGCCGGCATCGGCTTCACCGTCCCCCTGCTCATCGCGGAGCTGGCCTTCGTCGACCGTCCCCATCTGGTGTCGGCCGCCGAACTCGGGCTCTTCGCCGGGTCGGCGGTGGCCTTCGCCGTGGGTGCCGCAATCCTGGTCTGGTCCGGCCCCGGTGCCGCCGGTCCTTCGGCCCCGGCCAGGGAGGAGGAGGGCGAGCCGCCGATCCCGTGGTGACCGTGCGGCGGAGCATTCGGCGCCCGGCGCCCCGGCAGGATCGGTGCCGTTCGGCGAACCGTATGCTGCACGCAAGGCCGCCGGACCGGCGCGGCCCGCCGTGTACTCCGTCCGAGCGGGGTCCGATCCTGAGGAGTGTGAACATGAGCATCGCCGTCGGCGACACCATCCCCGATATCCAGGTCATGACCGACCGGGACGGGTCCCCCACCCATGTGCAGACCGCCGACGTCCTGGGCCACGGCAAGGTCGTCCTGTTCGCCGTGCCCGGCGCCTTCACGCCGACGTGCTCGGACTACCACCTCCCGAGCTTCGTGATCCGTCACGACGAGCTGGCCGCCAAGGGCGTGGACACCGTGGCCTGCATCTCGGTCAACGACCCGTTCGTCATGGCGGCGTGGGGGGAGTCGCAGAACGTCGGTGACGCCGTCGAGCTGCTGGCCGATGGCAACGGTGAGTTCACCTCGGCCGTGGGCCTGGAGATGGACGGCAGTGGCTTCGGTCTCGGCACCCGCTCCCAGCGCTATGCCATGGTGTTGGAGGACGGCGTGGTCACCCAGCTGTTCGTCGAGCCGGGCGGCGGGCTCACCGTCAGCGCCGCCGACGCCGTCCTCGAGCACCTGTAGGAGGCAACCGGCCGTGGACCTGATCGAGGCGTTGCGCACCACCGGGGCCGTGCGTGAGTTCACCGACGACCCGGTGGACGACGCCACGGTCCACCGACTCCTCGACACGGCGCGATTCGCGCCCAACGGGGGCAACCGCCAGGCCTGGCGGGTGATCATGGTGCGGAAACCCGCACTGCGCCGTGCCCTGCGTGACGTCTACCTGCCGGGCTGGTACGAGTACCTGGCCCAGGTGTCGGCGGGGCTCACGCCGTGGGCCGCGGTCACCGACCGGGAGCTGGAGCGCCGCGCCGTGACGGGCGCGGCCGACATCGCCGCGGCGGCCGCCGAGGGCCCGGGCGGGTTCGCCGAGCACCTCGACGAGGTGCCGGTCATGCTCGTGCTGCTGGCCGACCTCGAGCGACTGGCCACCGTCGATCGGGACCTCGACCACTACACGCTGGTGGGCGGTGCCTCGATCTACCCGTTCGCCTGGAGCATCCTCCTGGCCGCCCGGGGCGAGGGCCTGGCCGGGGTGATGACGACGATGGTCGTGCGCGACGAGG
>CAZULR010000526.1:0-2019 GCA_964621235.1 uncultured Acidimicrobiaceae bacterium | reverse complement strand
AAGATCAGCGCCCTGTCCGGGCTCGGGGTGCACCACATCCTCCCGGCCGTCGCCGCGGCCGAGGAGGCCTACCACTCGAGGATCCCCACGGCGGAGCTGAACCGGGCCCTCAAGTCCATCCAGATGGCCCACCCGCCGGTCGGCGCCCGGATCCAGTACGGGGTGCAGGGGGCGAACGACCCACCGACGTTCACCCTGTTCACCAACGGCCGGCTCCAGCCGACCTACCTGCGCTACGTCGAGCGCGGCCTGCGCGAACGCTTCGAGCTCGGCCCGACCCCGATCAAGATCCGGGTCCGGGCCAAGGGCGCGAACGGGGGCGGGGGGCGCAAGCGGTGACCGTGCGCTTCGGTCGACCGGGCTCCCGAGGGGCAGACCATGCCCTGGTGTGAACAGTGCGACCAGCAGCTCGAGGAGGCCGACCTGTCCGAGGACGGGAACTGCCCGACGTGCGGCTCCGCGCCGCTGGAGCACCGGAAATCGCCCTGGTGGTTCAAGTTCCTGGCCGTAGCCACGGTCATCTACCTCGGCTATCGGGCGTTCCAGGGCGTCACCTGGGTCATCCACCACGTCTGAGGGCCGCACCCGGTGCGCACCGGTGCCCCCGGGTGCCTTCCCACCGTCGACCGGCCCGGACGGGGAAGGTGAACGGACCGTGACTTCCACGTGAACGAGCCGGTGACGGACGCGGTAGCGTCCTGACCGGCCTGCGACCGCAGGTCCGTCCGAATCTCAGGGGGGAACCACAGTGCGCCGTCATCCGATCGTCCGCCTCATCCTGGCGGCAGGTGTCACAGCCGCCGCCGCAGGGGGTGCCGTGGCCGTCATCGCCGCGTCACCCGGTGTGTCGAGTGCCACGGCGGCGCCGACGCAGTACCTGTCGCTGGGTGACTCCTACTCCGTCGGCTACCAGAACCCGTCGCTGGGCAACACCTCGGGCTTCACCGGGTACGTCGCCGCTCAGGAGCACCTCCAGTTGAAGAACTTCGGTTGCGGAGGTGCCACCACCACCTCCCTCTTCACCCAGATCGGCTGCCCGCCCGGCGCCGGCGCCGCCACGGACGCGGTGTCCTATCCGACCACCGACCAGGTGGACGCCGTCGTCCACTACATCGGCAAGGCGGGCCACTTCGGCAAGATCGGACTCGTCACGGTCTCCATCGGTGGCAACGACGTGACGTCGTGCGTCAGCGCGCCGGACACGATCACGTGCGTGGAGGCGGCGCAGTCGACCATCCAGTCCAACGTGACGACGCTGGTCGCCGACCTGCGGACCGCGCTCGACGCCAACGGCGACTCGGCGGCCCACATCGTCGGGATCACCTATCCCGACGTGATCCTGGGCGACTACATCGCGCCGGTGGGCGCGACGAACCCGGTGCTCGCGGCGCAGTCCGTCGGTGCCTTCGACCTGCTGATCAACCCGACGCTGTCGAAGGCCTACACCTCCCAGCCCGGCGGTGCGTTCGTCAACGTGACCAAGGCCCCCTACGGGCTGGCCACCAAGGGGGACGACACCGGGTCGTTCGACGCCACCACCGGCGCCTACACCGGGCCGCTCACCAAGCTCGCCGGATTCGGCAAGGTCCCCGTGCCGGTCGCTGAGGTGTGCACGATCACCTGGTACTGCAACAGCTCCACGTTCGGCGACATCCACGCCAACACCACCGGGTACAACTTCATCGGACAGCTGATCGTGGCCAAGCTGGCCTCGCTCTGATCGTCGCCGATCGTCGCTGACGCGCCCGCCCGGGGCGCACGCCCCGACTGCTCGTCCACCACACCCCCGGCTCCGGCCGGGGGTGTGGTGCGTCCGACCTCCGGTCGAGTACCCGACGGCGGAGCCGGTCACACCAGGAAGCCGCCGGACTGGTGCTGCCACAGTCGGCCGTAGAGGCCGTGGGACCCTCCGGCCAGGAGCTCCGCGTGGGTTCCCTCCTCGACGATCCGGCCCTGGTCGAGCACCACGATCCGGTCCATCCGGGCGATGGTGGACAGCCGGTGGGCGATGACCAGGGC
>CAZULR010000525.1:0-2028 GCA_964621235.1 uncultured Acidimicrobiaceae bacterium | reverse complement strand
ACAACCTGGTCGACGGCCTCTGCGCCACCATGGGGCTCGACCGCCCGGCCATCGCGGTCGTCGCGAGCGATGTCCCGAACGCTCTGGCGCTCGGGCGTGATCCGAAGTCGGCCACCCTGGTCGTCACCAGCGGACTCGAGGGATCGCTCGGCCTGGTCGAGCTGGAGGGCGTACTGGCCCACGAACTGGTCCACATCAAGCGTAACGACACGGTGCTGTCGGCCGTGGCCGTCGTCGTGGCGCTGCCGGTGGCGCTCGTGCGCGGCAACGCCGCCGCTGCCGAGACCGTGCACGGGTTGATCGGCCGGGGCCGTGAGTACTCGGCGGACCGGCGGGCCGCGCTCGTCGTGCGCTACCCGACGGGCATCGGCTCGGCCCTCGGGGCCATGGCCGCGGCACCCTCGACCGGACAGGGGTGGCCGCCGGCACCGGGACGCACGGCCGCGCTGACGCGTTGGCTGTGGGTCGATCCAATGGCCGGCGCGGCACCGGGCGAGTCGCCCGAGGGGAACCTCGACGACACGCGCGTCCGCGCCGCGGCACTAGCGCTCGACTGAGGGGACCGGCCGGCGCGGACTGCGGCCGGCCCACGGCCGATCACCCGCCCGGGCAGGCGTCCCCGGTCACCTCCGAGTCGCACGGGAGGCCGTAGGCCAGGTTCTGCTCGAGGGCGTAGTCACGCAGGCGGCGGAGCAGGACGGCGAGGTGCGCCTCCTCCTCACGCGTGAACACGTCGTCCAGCACCTTGTCGACCTGGCTGAGGTGCTCGGGGATCGTCCGGGCCATCAGCTCGACTCCGGCCGGCGTCAGCTGGGCGAACGACCCGCGGCGGTCGTCGGGGCAGGACCGGCGCGTCACCAGGCCCTGCTCGTGGAGGCGGTCCACGGCGCGGGTGAGCCCGCTCGGCGTCAACGACGCCTGGCCGGCCAGCTCGCTCATCCGCAGCTCGTGGCCCGGGCTGCGGGCCAGGCGGATGAGGATGTCGAACGCCTGGTTGGCCTGTCCCACCGACTGTTCGGCCTGACGGTGGAAGAGACGGCGCAGCCCGCCCGCGGACTCGAAGAGCAGCCCCACCGTGGTGAGGCGCTCGTCAGCGGCCCGCGGGCTGGGGGGAGCGTCCATGCCCACATCCTAGCGATCTCGGGGAATAGTTGCGAGCACAAATAGTTGGTGTATAGTTGCCTATGCAATCAAGTCGGGTCCCGAACGGAGCCGGCGATCGATCCCCTGAGAGCACCCCCAACCCAAGGAGCACCCCATGGCAGAGCAGACCGTATCCAGCAGGACCGTCGACGGCGTCGAGTACCCGGCCGTCGGCACCTACGCCATCGACGTCAGCCACACCCGCCTCGGCTTCGCCGTCCGCCACATGGCCGTGTCGAAGGTCCGTGGCGAGTTCAAGGACTTCAGCGGCACGCTCGAGCTCGCCGATAACCCGGCCGACTCGAAGATCAGCGTGACCATCCAGGCGGGCAGCGTGGACACCCACGACGAGAACCGGGACAACCACCTGCGCACTAACGACTTCTTCGACGTGGAGAACCATCCGACCTGGAGCTTCACCAGCACGGCGATCCGCCCCCGTTCGGCGGGCGAGTGGGACGTCGACGGTGACCTCACCATCCGGGGCGTCACCAAGCAGGTCACCCTGGACGCCACGCTCGAGGGCGTGGTCAACGACCCGTACGGCCTGCACCGGGTCGGCTTCAGCGCCACCACCTCGATCGTCCGTGACGACTTCGGCGTGTCCTTCAACGCCGCCCTCGAGACCGGCGGCGTGGTGGTCGGCAAGAAGGTCGACATCGACCTCGAGGTCGAGGCCACCCTCCAGGCCTGAGTCACCCGGGATGCTCCCGCATCCCACCGGCCGCCTCGTAGCGGCGCACTGTGGCCGCCCCGTCCCCCCGGGCGGCCGCAGTCGCGCCCCGGCCCACTCGCGCAGTCGCCGACCGTCTGGCGGGCGGGGACGACGGGTGCCCGCCGCTACACTGGGCCGATGACCGACTCGACCCCCGCTGACCGACCGAC
>CAZULR010000524.1:0-2040 GCA_964621235.1 uncultured Acidimicrobiaceae bacterium | reverse complement strand
AGGACGCCTCGATTTTCTTCGCGACCGAGCTCGACGGTCGAACGAAGAGGTAGTCGCCTACATCGACGCCCGGAAGGGTCGCTGGGGAGTCGAGCCGATCTGCAGGACCCTGCAGTTCGCTCCCGCCACCTACTACGCACGAAAGTCCCGGCCGCCGTGTGCCCGATCGCTGCGTGACGAGCAGCTGAAGCCGGAGATCTGCCGAGTGTTCGCCGAGAACTTCTCCGTCTACGGCGCCGACAAGGTCTGGGCCCAGCTCAACCGCGAGGGCACCCGGGTGGCCCGTTGCACCGTCGAGCGCCTGATGCGCAGCCAAGGGATTCAAGGCGCACGACGGGGCCGGGTCTGGAAGCGGACGACTATCGGGGACGACACCCTGTCTCGACCGGCAGACCTCGTCGAGCGCCAGTTCCACGCCTCGGGGCCGAATCGGCTGTGGGTGGCGGACCTGACCTACGTGAAGACGCACTCGGGCTGGGTCTATGTGGCCTTCGTCATCGACGTCTTCAGCCGGTGCATCGTCGGCTGGCAGGCCTCGACCTCCCTGCGCAGCGACCTGGCCATCGACGCCCTCGAGATGGCCGTCTACAGCCGAAGGCATGCGGACCTGTCCGAGCTGGTGCATCACTCGGACCGGGGAGTGCAATACCTCTCCATTCGCTACACCGAGCGCCTGGCCGAGGCCGGAGCTGTCGGATCCGTCGGCAGCCGGGGAGACTCCTACGACAACGCCCTGGCCGAGAGCTTCAACGGGCTCTACAAGGCCGAGCTCATCCACCGCCGAGGACCCTGGAAGGGAGTCGAGGACGTCGAGTGGGCGACGCTCACCTACGTCGACTGGTTCAACAATCGGCGGCTGCACACCGAGATCGGCATGGTCCCTCCGGCAGAGTTCGAGGCCGCCTACTACCGTCAGAACACCCCGGCCGAGATGGCCGGTTCCCAAACCATCGAGTCTCTATGAAACCCGGGGCGGTTCACCCGACTCTCTTGGGTCGCACCATGTGCAACCAACCGCATTCGATGCCTGACGTTGCGCTCAAGTTGACGAACTCACCGTGGCGTCTCTGTCAGTCCCCGGCCGATCAACTCTGTTGACCAGTCCGCGGGGACCGCTGCAAGTACGACGAATCCCTCCTACTTGTGGAAGACGTCCTTCACCTTGTCGATGCCCTCTTCGATCTTCTCCTCGACCTTGCCCACCTTCTCTTTGACCTCACCGGCCTGGCGGTCTGCTGTGCCCTCTGACTTCAGGTCCTTGTTCCCGGTCAGGTCGCCGACGACTTCTTTCGCCTGGCCCTTCATCTGATCAGCCTTACCAGCCATATTCGTATCCGCTTTCTTCAGCGTTGGGCTACACACCGAACCCCTATTGGCCCGGATACTTAATCACCGTGGCCCTCATTCCCTCTCAGGACTAGAGGCAAAGGTCCCCGGTCCGCCGAATACCCGGCTGGGCGAGCCCGGACCGTGGATGCCTGAGACAGCCCAAACGATCGAAATGGTGCCCCACAACGCCGAATTTATGGCGAAGCGTTGCGCCACGTGTGGATGGCCTCCTGGGATGCAGTAGAGCTCAGTCCTCGATTTGCCCGGTTCCGATTTGCTGCAGGCGCGCACGCATGACCGCCAGCTGTTCGGGCGGATGCCCGATCCAATCGACGAGCTCACCAACGATACGTAGGGGATCGCGGCTACGGAACGACTGCGTGGGATTCCCGGGGAGCTTCTTGTCGGTAACGTTGGGGTCGTCCTCGAACCCGCCCATCGGTTCGACGAAATAGATGCGCCCGGGTTTCCCACCCACTGCAAGTTCGGCTCCCCATGTAGCGGCGTCGAGGGTGGCGGTGAAATAGACGTAATTCATCTTCCGGCCCGGTTCAAAGTTGGATTCCCGGCCGGGGACCAGCAGGTCCCCCGCAGCGAGCTCCGCCTTGGTACCGTGCAGAAATATGCCGGACTCGTAAATCTCGAAGGGCACCGGTATGCGCTCGCCGTCCACGACGGCAACGCTACCTTCGCGTCCCTGACCACCGGGTG
>CAZULR010000523.1:0-2043 GCA_964621235.1 uncultured Acidimicrobiaceae bacterium | reverse complement strand
CGGATCGGCGAAGGCATCCAGCACGAAGCCCGCCAGGCGGGGGGAGAACACGGCGTCGCCCTCGGCGATCCGACGGATGGCGTCCACCAGATCGGGGCCCGAGATGTGCTTGGTCACGTAGCCCCGGGCACCGGCCCGGATGACGTCGATGACGTCCTCGGCCGCGTCGGACATCGACAGGGCCAGGAACGCCACCGACGGCGCCGCCGGCAGCACCTGCTCGAGGACCGACCGTCCTCCACCACCCGGCATGTGCACGTCGAGGAGCACCACGTCCGGACCGCGCTCGAGGATCAGCTCCACCGCCGCGCCGACCTCGTCGGCCTCCCCCACCACGTCGACGGCGTCACCCAGCTCGGCCCGGATCCCGGAACGCACCAGGGCGTGGTCGTCGACGACGAAGACCCGGAGCCGTCGCGGTCCGGTCATGCCGCCGACGCGGGGCGGGGCACGACCAGCTCCACCTCCGTGCCTGCCCCCGGGGCACTGTGCACCGCCACCCGGCCGCCGGCGCGCTCCATCCGCTCGACCATCGAACAGGCGATCCCCTGCCGGTCGTCGGGCACGAGGGCGGGGTCGAATCCCACACCCAGGTCGCGCACGTAGGCCGACACCGTGCCGACCTCGACCTCGACGAACACGGACACCTGGGCGCAGCCCGACCACTTGGCCGCGTTGACCGTGGCCTCGCGGCAGGCACCGACCAGCGCGGCGGTCCCGTCGTCCATCGGGCAGTCCCCCACGAGGATGAGCTCGACGCCGACTCCGTAGCTGTCCTCGACCTCGCGCTCGATGGCGGCGACCGCGTCGGCGACGGTCTCGGGCCGCTCGCCGTGGCGTCCCAGGCGCTCCGGGTCGAAGAGCCAGAGGCGGAGCTCGCGCTCCTCGCTCCGCGCCAGGCGCACCACCTCGTGCGGATCGCCCGCCGCCTTCTGGATCAATGACAGGGTCTGGAGCACCGAGTCGTGCACGTGGGCGGCCATGTCGGCCCGCTCCTGGGCCCGCACCCGCTCGCGTCGCTCGGTCGCCAGGTCACGCAACGTCCGCACCCACCACGGGGCGAACAGGACCAGGAACCCGCCTACGAACAGGACGGTGCCGACCAGGACCCCGAAGGCCGCACCGGTGAAGCTGCCCGTGCGGGACAGTTCGCCGAGCCCCAGCACGACCAGGACCACCCCGGCGACGGCGCGCACCGCCACCCGACGCCACCTCGGGGACGTGCCGGACACGCCCGGGGCGGTGTTGAGGCGCTCGCGCAGCCTGGTGGTCTCGGCGGCGGAGGCGCCCCGCCAGACGACGATCGCCCCGACGGCACCGACCAGCAGCGTCAGCGTGGGCACGCCCACGTCGGTCACGCCCAGGGAGCGGGTCACGAGCAGCACGGCGAACAGTGCCACGGAGAGGGCCAGCACGATCTGCAGCTCCCGCCGGTCGGCGACCACCCGGGAGGCGATCGACTCGTCCTCGTCGGCCACCGGGACGAACACCCACATCCCCGCGTAGGCCAGGATGCCGATCCCGCCGAGGAAGATGGACACCACCGCGATGACCCGGACCGTCGTCGTCGACACCGCCAACCGCGCGGCCAGGCCGGCGCACACCCCACCCAGGATGCTGTCGTCGGCCGAACGACGGAACGGGCGGAGCGGGCGGCGGCGCGCCGCGGTGGGGGACCCGCCGGATCCGCCTGGAGCGGTGGGGTCGCCCCCGGAGGCGACGGGTGGAGATGGACGGTTGCGTGCGATGCTCCAATCCTTGCACGGGGCCCCCGGTCCGGCGATGGGGGACAACCCTGAGCCCCCCGGTCGGACCTGCCGCCGACCGGGGGATGTCCCCGATTGCCGTCGGGCACCATCGGGCGCACAGTGCCGGTATGACCGTCACCGAGGAACTGCCCACCGGACCGCCCCCGGAGCCGCCCGGGCCGCCTGTGCCCCCGGAGCCGCCCCTGGGCACGCCGGAGCCCCCTCCCCTGCGCCGCAGCCGGACGAAGCACCTGGTCGCCGGCGTGTGCGGCGGCATCGCCGAGCGGTTCGAGGT
>CAZULR010000522.1:0-2046 GCA_964621235.1 uncultured Acidimicrobiaceae bacterium | reverse complement strand
ACATCCGGACGCTCCTGCTCACCTTCTTCTTCCGCCAGATGAAGCCCCTCGTCGAAGGAGGGTTCGTCTACGTGGCCCAGCCCCCGCTCTACTCGACGCTGGTGGGCAAGGAGAAGGTCTACCTGAAGGACGACAATGCCAAGGCCGCGTTCCTAGCCGAGCACCCAAACCACAAAGCGGACTTCCAGCGCCTGAAGGGTCTCGGCGAGATGGACTTCGGCGAGCTCAAGGACACCACTATGGACCCCGGCCAGCGCTCGCTACTGCAGGTGGCGGTGGAGCAGGCGGCGGTCGCCGACGACGTGTGCTCGGTGCTGATGGGCGAGGACGTCGAGGTCCGGCGGAACTTCATCCAGACCAATGCCAAGGACGTTCGCTTCCTCGACGTGTGAGACGGACGAGCGCGGAGCGGGTGATCGAGACGGTGCAGAGGACGGCGATGCAGACAGGAACGGTTGATGCCACGTAGTGACAACGAGGGCCGTGGGGGCTCCGACACCACCGACGACGTCGTCACCGGGTTCATCGAGCCCATCGAGATCCAGGAGGAGATGGAGCGGTCCTTCCTCGAGTACTCGATGTCGGTCATCGTGTCCCGGGCCCTGCCCGACGTGCGCGACGGCCTGAAGCCGGTCCACCGCCGGATCCTCTACTCCATGTACGACCAGCGCCTGTTGCCGGACCGTCCGCACGCCAAGTGCGCCAAGGCCGTGGGCGACGTCATGGGTACGTACCATCCCCATGGCGACTCCTCCATCTACGAGGCCCTGGCCCGCATGGTCCAGGACTTCTCGATGCGCCACCCGCTGATCGACGGCCACGGCAACTTCGGCGGCACCGGTCCGGACGAGGGCCCGGCGGCCATGCGTTACACGGAGTGCCGGCTCGGATCGCTGGCCCTCGAGCTGATGAGCGGCATCGACCAGGAGACGGTGGACTTCATCGCCAACTACGACGGTACGGCCGAGGAGCCGACCGTCCTGCCGGCGCGTTTCCCCAACATGCTGGTCAACGGCTCCCAGGGCATCGCCGTGGGCATGGCCACCAACATCCCTCCGCACAACATGGGCGAGGTCATCGACGCCACGACCCACCTGCTCGAGCACCCGGACGCCACGCCCGACGACCTGATGGAGTTCATCAAGGGCCCCGACTTCCCGACCGGCGCCCTGATCCTCGGCCGCCAGGGGATCCTGGACGCACTGCGGACCGGTCGCGGCTCCATCAAGCTGCGCGCCGTTGCCGAGATCGAGGAAGGCCGGGATGGGGCCACCCGCATCGTGATCTCCGAGATGCCCTACCAGACCTCGATCGCCTCGGTGTCCAAGAAGATCGAGGACCTGGTCCGGGCCGGCGACCTCGACGGTATCGCCGAGGCCCAGGACGACTCGTCGGGCGGCAAGACCCGGCTCGTCATCCGACTGAAGCGCGACGCCAACGCCAACGTCGTCCTGAACAACCTGTTCAAGCAGACACCCATGCAGACGACCTTCAGCGTCAACGCCGTGGCGTTGGTCGACGGCGTCCCGCGCACACTCAACGTGGCGCAGATGCTGACCCACTACGTGGCCCACCAGGTCGAGGTGGTCACCCGTCGGTCCCAGTTCCTGCTGGCCAAGGCCCGGGCGCGGGCCCACGTCGTCGAGGGCCTCCTCAAGGCCATCGACATGCTGGACCAGGTCATCGCCACTATCCGTGGCTCCGACGACCGTCCCGCCGCCCTCGAGGCGTTGTGCGCAACCCCCTTCGACTTCTCGGAGGAGCAGGCCAACCACATCCTCGACATGACCCTGGCCCGCCTCACCCGGCTGGGCCGGACCAACCTCGAGGAGGAGCTGGCCAAGCTGCTCGAGGAGATCGCCGAGCTCGAGTCCATCCTGAACGACGATGCCAAGCTGCGCGGCGTCATCGCGGGGGAGCTGGGCGAGATCCGCGAGAAGTTCGCCAACGAGCGCCGCACGATCATCACCCACGACCCGGGGGACATGAATGTCGAGGACCTGGTGGACGACGAGGAGATCGTCGTCACCATGAGCCGCGCCGGCT
>CAZULR010000521.1:0-2046 GCA_964621235.1 uncultured Acidimicrobiaceae bacterium | reverse complement strand
CCATGCCGACCAGCATGGGGCCCGACAGGGCGTTCTTCGCCTCGGGCCGGTTCATCGTCACGATGGCGGTCGTGCCCACGACCTCATAGGTGAGGTGCTCGGTGTCGATCATGGTCCTGCTCCCTTCGGGGCGACGGACACCGTCCGCGCCCCCTCGTGCGCCGCGGCGCTGCGATGTCGACGTACGCGCCCAGCACGGCGGCTGCACACGGAACTGGAACGCATTCTAGTTTCTCGGGCGCACCCGGGTCGGGTGGCCACCCCGACGGGTCCGCGGCGGGTCGGCCGGGCTCAGGTCGGCGACGGCCCCGCGGCGACGCCCACGACCGGCCGGTTCAAGGGCAGGCCGGCCAGGGCCCCCGAGAACACGGCGTCACCGAGGGAGTAGACACCGCCGTCAGCCGACACCAGCCAGTAGCCGTGGCCGCTGACGGTCGGGGCCATGCCGACCACGGGCGCGCCGAGCGACTGGCCGCCCGTCGAACCGTAGAAGCCTGCGCCCCCGTAGTTGAAGATGCCGCCGTCGGAGGCGACGAGCCAGTAGCCGTCGCCCGAGGTGCCGGGTGCGGCGGCCATACCCACGATGGGCCTGGCCAGCACGAGGTCGCCCGCCGAACCGGAGAATGGCGCCGACCCGAACGCGAAGATGCCGCCGTCGGAGGCCACCAATCGGTAGCCATGGTCGTCACCGCCGGCGGCGATGCCGACGACCGGTCGGTTGAGGTGGGTCCCGCCCATCGAGCCCTCGAAGGCCGCGTCGCCGAAGGCGAACACGCCGCCGTCCGAGGCGACCAGCCAGTAGCCGTTGCCGTCCGGAGTCGGGGCGATGCCCACCATCGGCTCGTTCAGGTGCAGGGCACCCGTCGAACCGAAGAAGCCGGCGTCGCCGAAGGCGAACACGCCGCCGTCCGAGGCGACCAGCCAGTAGCCACGACGGGACGGCGTGGCCGCCATGCCCACGATCGGCTGGTTCAGCACGATGGCGCCGGTCGAGCCATAGAAAGTCGACGCACCGAAGGCGAAGATGCCGCCGTCGGAGGCGGTGAGCCAGTAGCCCGGTGTCGTCGGGGCGGGCGTGGGCGGGCCCGGCAGTCCGGCGTCACCGGCGAAGGCGTGCAGTTGGTCCGACGACGGGGCGACCACCAGGTCCTCGGCCGCGGCCGGCGACGGGAAGTGGGTGGTCTGGCTGCCGAGGTCGAAGCTCTTGTAGAGGCTCCCGTCGGTGTTGAGCTCGTACAGGGTGGCGCCGCCGAACGACCAGATCTTGCCGCCCGCCACGATGGGGGAGCTGTGGGCACCGGTGGTCGTCTTCCAGGTCGCCGTGGATGCGGTGGAGGTCGGCGTGACGGCCCGGAGTCCGTCGCTGCACGGCACGTAGACGGTCCCACCCGACTGGGCGTCTCCTCCGTCGGGGTCGCTCCCGCAGAAGTTGGCGGTCTCGTTCAGCTGGCCACCGATCCCCCCGAGGTGGTCTCCCTGCAGGACGTAGGCGGTGCGCAGCTTGCCGACCTGGAACACCAGGCCGTTGGGCAGCAGCACCGGCGCGGTCGAGGCGAGGTCCTGGTCGCTGTCGTTGTCGGACTTCCAGGTTGTGGGGGTGAAGCTGTCGAGGAGCGACATCGTCGGGCTCAGCTTGAGGACACTGTCCGAGGCGTCCGGGGTCGACCCGGTGGCCGCGTTGCCGGTGGCGACCCAGACATCACCCTGGGTGTCGATAACCGGTGCGGCACCGCCCATCCACACCGCACCCTGGTTGTCGCCGGGAAGGTCCGCCACCGTGAAGGTGGAGGGCACCGAGCCGTCCTCCGGCGCTGAGATGACAAGGCCGTGGTAAGTGCCGCAGTCCCCCGAGTTGCCGCCCATGCCGATGATGACCCGGCCGTCGGTCAGGCCCAGCGAGACGCGCTGCAGCTCGTAGGCCGGGGCCACCACGGCGGCCGGGTCGATGTCCTCGTCGAGCACCACCGTCCCGGTGTAGAGGTTCAGGCCGACGAGGTGGTGGGAGGCGCCGCCGGGCACCTGCTCGGTCGCCACCACGAAGATCTC
>CAZULR010000520.1:0-2054 GCA_964621235.1 uncultured Acidimicrobiaceae bacterium | reverse complement strand
TACCTCAGCACCGCCCTGTTCGAGGGTCTCGGCGACTGACCGTGCTGACGTCACTGCGCCGGGACGTGGCGGCGGTCCGCCAACGTGACCCGGCGGCGCGATCCGGCGCCGAGATCGTGCTCTGCTACCCGGGCCTGCACGCCGTGTGGGGGTACCGACTGGCCCACCACCTGTGGCTGGGCGGCCATCGACTGACCGGCCGGATCGTCTCCACCGTGGTGCGGGCCTGGACGTCGGTCGATATCCACCCGGGTGCCACCATCGGGGAGGGACTGTTCATCGACCACGCGCTGGGTGTGGTCATTGGCGAGACCGCCGAGGTCGGTGCCGACGTCACCATCTACCAGGGGGTCACTCTGGGCGGCACCAGCCTCGAGCGGGGCAAGCGCCACCCGACCGTCGGGGACCGGGTGACGATCGGCGCCGGAGCCAAGGTGTTGGGACCGGTGACGATCGGCGCCGGCAGCCGTATCGGCGCCAATGCCGTGGTGGTCCGGGACGTCCCACCGGACTCGGTGGTCGTCGGGGTGCCCGGCCAGGTCATCGCCCGCAGCCGTCCCCGCACGGCGACGTCGCAGCTGGACGTCGACGACGGCCTCCTGCCCGATCTGGTGGGCGTCACCCTGGGGGCCCTGCAGCGTCAAGTCGACGCCCTCGAGCAGGAGATCGGGAGCCGTGTCCGGGTGCCCGAGATCCGGCCCGACGAGTCCGGGATCTGGAAGGGCGAGGACTTCTCGATCTGAGGCGCCGACCCTGTCCCCGGTCGGCGGCCGTCAGCCGACCAGGGCCTCGGTGGTCCGCTCCAGGCACGACGGGTCGACGGTGCCGGGCACCAGGATGAACTCGTCGCACCCAGCCGCCTCGGCGGCGGCCAGAGCGTCGAGCAGTCGGGCCGGGCTGCTGAGCTCCACGATCTTGGAGAGTGCGTCCGCCGCGGCGTCGCCGAAGACGGCGAGGTAGGCCCGGGCGAACCGCTTCAGCTCCGCGTCGGCGTCGGGGCCGCCCAGCAGGTAGAACGAGCCGCTCACCAGCCGCGGAGGTTCGGTGCGGCCGGCGGAGGCCCATGCGTCGAGGGCCATCGAATTGCCCCGGGCGATCTCCGCCGGGTCGGCGCCGATCGAGAACCCGGTCACGCCTGCGGCCCACCGGGCGGCGCGGGCCATCGATTTCGGCCCCATGGCCGCGGCCAGCAGCGGGGGTCCGCCGAGGGTGTGGGGGACGGGCCCGACGGGTTGGCCCTCCTCGTACGCAGGTCCGCCGTCCCACAGCCGTCGCAACTCGGTCACGACCGCATCGAGGCGCTGGTGGCGCCCCTCGAAGGGAACGTCGAGGGCGCGGTAGTCCTGCTCGCGCCCGCCGACACCGACGCCGACCTGCAGACGTCCCTCCGCGAGCACGTCGAGGGTCGCCAGCTGTTTGGCCAACAACGCCGGCCGGTGCAGCGGTGCCACGACGATGTTGGTGATCACCTGCACGCGCTCAGTCAACGCGGCGGCCGCGGTGTTGGTCACCAACAGCTCCGGGTTCTGGAACGTGATCCGCTCGCCGGCCGACACGCTCGAATAGGGGCCCTCGTCGATGCCGCGGCACCACTCGGTGAACGTTCGGCGTGTGAAACCGGTCGCCATGGTGGGCAGTGCGATGCCGATCTCCATGGCGCCCGACCCTAGCGAACCGCCGGGCGACCGCCGGGCCGCAAGCTTTCAGCGGAGGTGGTCTGCGGCCCTGCCCGTGTAGACGGGCAGATCGAGGTAGGTGCGGATGCCGGGGGGTGCGGCCACCACGGCGGGCACCGCGCTCACGCAGTGGGTGGCGGTGGCCACCACGCCGGGGTTGCGGGCGAGCCCCGCCGCGATCGACTCGGGGTGCCAGCCCCGGAACGTCACCCGCGCCGGTGGGTCGCCCGTGACCTCGACCTCGAAGCGCTCGCCCTCGGGCCCGAAACCCCATGCCGGCTCGAGGTGCTCCTGGCCCATGAACCAGTTGGTCGCCACGGTGATCACGGGCTCGTCGCGGACGGTCGCCACCCACCGGAACTTCTGGGCGGCGATGTG
>CAZULR010000519.1:0-2056 GCA_964621235.1 uncultured Acidimicrobiaceae bacterium | reverse complement strand
ACGTGGTTGGGGAGGAAGCTGGCACCGAGGTAGAAGCCGAACAGGGCCTGTGAGACGAAGATGAAGGCGACGGCCCGCAGCGGGGAGAGCACGAAGAACGGCGAGACGAAGAACACGCCGGCGTGGAGCACCAGCAGCCCGGACTCGACCAACGCGGCCCGGTCCCGGCGGTGCACCAGCGCGCGGACGCTGGCCACGTGGAGGTTGAGCGCCTCGAGGAACAGCAGCGGCACCAACATGAGCGCCTGGACCCCGGCGAACCACCGGCCGAACCGACCGCACGCCACGACCTGGTCCGGGGTGAACACCAGGGCACCCGCGGCGATGTCCGGGTCCCGGTCCTCCGCGTTTGTGTGAGCGTGGTGGCGGCTGTGCTTGGTGAGCCACCACCCGAAGCTGAACCCGCTCAGCAGGTTGGTCAGCATCAGACCGACGGTGTCGTTGGCCCGACGACGGGCCCAGATCTGACGGTGTCCGGCGTCGTGGCCCAGAAATCCGATCTGGGCCATCACGAAGGCGAGGCCGACGGCGGCCACCAGGCTCCACCAGCTGTCCCCGACGGCGATCACGACAGCGACCACGGCGACGAGTCCGGCCATCACGATCGGGATCTTCACGGCGTAGTACCCGCCACGCCGCCCGAAGAGGCCCCGGTCACGCACCCGACGGGACAGTTCGGCGAACTCCGCGCGCCCCGACCCCGCCCCGGGGGGAGCGGCGACGTCGCACTCGATCTCCGGCCGGGCCACCGTCATTCTCCGATCTCCGGCGGTGGTCCGCCGAACCGGACCGTGACCCCGTCGCGGCGCATGCTCCGGGCGAACCAGACGACCGAGAGGGCGATGGCGGCGGCCGTCAGCGTCGTCGAGGCACCGAACCGAGCGAGCGGGAACGCGCCTGTCGACGCCGTGAGCAGGAGGGTGAGGACGATGGTCCCGTTCAGGAACATGGCGATCGCCCACAGGAAGGAGACCCGGACGAAGAAGCGGTGCACGCTCGGACGGGCGAGGAGCTCCGGGGTGAGCGGGCAGAAGTCGTGGGTGAACCGCTGGGTGAACGGCCGGCCGATCACGGCGCTAAGGACGAGGAGGAGTGAGGCCAGGAAGGCGCTTGCCGTCGGCTGGATGAAGTAGAGGAAGGCGCTCCCGGTGACGAACGAGATGACGGTCCGGAGGGTGAGCAGCAGCGTGCCGAGCCAGAGCAGGGTGGACACCCGTTCGCGGCGCCATAGGCGACGCCCGATGAGGAAGTACGACCAGGCCAGGGCGCCGATCAGCGCACCACGGAACCCGGCGATCACCAGGACGAGGTAGTAGGCGGCCAACGGGGCGACGACGCTCTCCACGATGACCGGGACGGCGTGGCGCAGGACGCTCACCGGGTGCGGCAGGCGCAGCAGCGAGGCGCTGCGGCCGTCGGGATGTTCCGAGAATTCGAGGCCCCGGAGGGGCGCAGCGTGTTCGGATCGACTGATGGACGACTGTACAGGCCGACCGGCCCCGGATCAGGTCGCCCATCCCGACCTCCCCGGGGGGCACCCGGTCCGACCGTCCCGGACAGGACCCCGATTGTGTGGATCGACCACCTGTCGTGACAGGATCGTCGTCGCCAGGGCCGACCGGTCGGTCGGGACGGCCCCCAGGGGAAGGACGACAGTGATGGAGCAGGACCCGAGCGAAGCAGGCCCGTCGATCGACGAGTTGCGGGAGAAGTACCGCCGGGAGCAGCAGAAGCGCCTCCGGCCCGAGGGTATGGCCCAGTTCCGTGAGCTGAGCGACGAGCTGGACCGGGACCCGTTCGTCGAGCCGGGCTTCACCCGGGAGCCGGTGGTCGAGGAGACCACCGTGGTCATCGTGGGAGGCGGCTTCGCCGGGATGCTCACGGCGATCGACCTCGGCAAGCACGGCATCACCGATGTCCGCATCGTCGAGAAGGCGGGTGACTTCGGTGGCACCTGGTACTGGAACCGGTACCCGGGCTGCATGTGCGACGTCGAGTCCTACGTCTACCTGCCGCTGCTCGAGGAGACCGGCTTCATGCCGACCGAGCACTACGC
>CAZULR010000518.1:0-2059 GCA_964621235.1 uncultured Acidimicrobiaceae bacterium | reverse complement strand
CCCTTGGCGTACTCCACGGCCAGGTCGCAGGCCCACTGGGCCATGCCGACCTGCAGGGCCCCGGTCAGCACGGCGCCGTCACGCCGCCACCAGGCGGCCACGTCCGGCCCGGCGACGGGTTCACCGTTCGGCAGCGACGGCACTGACCACACCGGGGTGAGCGGGTCCATCGGGCGGGGGAGCGGGATGGCGTCGAGCGACGCCGGGTCGAGGCGTGCGACGCCCTCGTCGGAGAGGACCAGCAGGACGTCGAGGTCGGCCAGGTGCTCGACGACCACCGGCACCGCGCCGGTGCCCGCGGCACCGGGGGCCGGGCGCCCGACCAGGCCGACCACCACCGAGCCGTCGTCGGCCCCGTCGACCAGGCCGGCGGCGAGGTGGGAGGCGACCAGCGGCCCGGGCACGAGCGAGCGCCCGAGCTCCTCGAACACGAGGGCCGCCTCGGCGAGTCCCAGGCCGACGCCCCCGGCCTCCTCGGCCAGGCACAGGTGGAACACGCCGGCGTCGCCGAGTTCCTTCCAGCCGTCGCGGTCCACCACGCGCTCGGTGGACTCGCGGGCGCGGACGGACTCGAGCGGGAACCGCCCCTCGCACAGCCGCCGGATGCCGTCGGCCAGCTCGGACTGGAACTCGGAGACCTCGAAGTCCACGGCTTCAGCCCCTCCCGCCGGCGGTGGCCTGGGGCTCCTTGGGCAGCCCGAGGATGCGCTCGCCGACGATGTTGCGCTGGATCTGCGACGTGCCGGCGGCGATGGTCAGCGAGATCCCCCGGAGCCAGTCCTCGACCATGGTCCCGGCCGGGAGCACGCCGAGCCCGTCCGTGCCCTCGAGGTCGTAAGCGGCCAGACCGGCGCGGTCGAGCAGGGAGAGCGAGAACTCACCGAGCTTGTGCCGTGTCTCGGAGTAGGCGAGCTTGAAGTACGTCCCACCCACCCCCGGGATCCCCGTGCGGGCCGCCTGGGAGACGTTGCGCTTGGTGAGCGCCCACAGCGCGTCGAGCTCGGCCTTCAGGTGGCCCGCCTGGCGGCGGACGCCGGGGTCGGACCAGGCGCCGGTGCGCCGGGCCAGGGCCACGGTGGTCGACAGCAGTTCGACGGCCTCCAGCAGGTCGCCGACGAACGCCGTGCCGCGTTCGAAGCTGAGGGTGACCATGGTCACCCGCCAGCCGTCGTTCTCCTCGCCGACGCGGTTGGCCACGGGCACCCGGACCTCGTCGAGGAACAGCTCGGCGAACTCGGTCGAACCGGCGATGGTGTGGAGGGGTCGGATGTCGACGCCGGGCGAGTCCATGGGGAGGATCAGCCACGAGATCCCGCGGTGGCGGCTGTCCTCGGGCCCCGTGCGGACGAGGAGCTCACAGTAGTCGGCCACCTCGGCGTGCGACGTCCAGATCTTCTGCCCCGAGATGACGTAGTCGTCGCCGTCCCGGACGGCCCTGGTGCGCATCGAGGCCAGATCGCTGCCGGCGTTCGGTTCGGAGAACCCCTGGCACCACACCTCGTCCCCGCGCAGGATGGCGGGGAGGAACCTGGCCCGCTGCCCGGGGGTCCCCTCGGCGATGATGGTCGGCCCGGCGTGGAGCAGGCCGACGAAGTTCACGCCCACGTAGGGGGCGTGGGCGCGCTCCAGCTCCTCTTTGAAGATGAGCTCCTCGATGGCCGAGCTGCCCCGGCCCCCGCCCTCGACGGGCCAGTCCACGCCCGCGTAGCCGGCGTCGAAGAGCAGGCGCTGCCAGTGGGTGTCATAGGCGCGCCGCCCCGGCCAGTCGTCGGGGGACGGCTTGGCGGGCAGCCCCGGCAGGGTGGCGTCCAGCCAGGCGCGGAGGGAGGAGCGGAACGCCTGCTCGGCGTCGGAGTACCGGAGGTCCACGGGTAGCTACTGCCTGTCGGTCACTTGAAGTCGAGGCCGAAGAGCTTGATGGCGTTGCCCCGGACGACCTTGTAGCGCTGCTCGTCGGTCAGGCCCGCCATCTGCTTCTCGGCGATCTCGCGGGTGCGGGGCCACGTCGAGTCCGAGTGCGGGTAGTCCGACTCGTAGGTGATGTTGTCCTCGCCGATCT
>CAZULR010000517.1:0-2067 GCA_964621235.1 uncultured Acidimicrobiaceae bacterium | reverse complement strand
GGGAGCTCGTCGATGACCGTCATGTCGAGGTCGCCGAAGACGACCATGGCGGCCGTCCGAGGGATGGGTGTGGCCGTCATGACTAGGAGGTCGGGGTCGCTCCCCCGACCGTCCGCGCCCCGTCCCTTGTCGCGCAGGGCGGCGCGCTGCTCGACGCCGAAGCGGTGCTGTTCGTCGATGACCACGACGCCCAACGAGTGGAACACCACCCGGTCGGTCAGCAGGGCGTGCGTACCGACGAGGAGGTCGACGGTGCCGCCGGTCAGCCCCTCGTGCACGGCCGTGCGCTCGGCGGCACCCGTGCGGCTCGTGAGGAGCGCGACCCGCAGCGGCCGCTCACCGGCCAGGGTCCCCGGGTCCGGGACCGTGAGACCCTCGACCAGGCGCCGCACCTCGGCGACGTGCTGCTCGGCCAGCACCTCGGTCGGCGCCATCAGTGCGCCCTGGTACCCGCCCTCGACGCCCATGAGGAGCGCCGCCACCGCCACCACCGTCTTGCCCGACCCGACGTCACCCTGCAGGAGCCGGTGCATGGGCAGCGGGCCGGCGAGGTCGCCCGCCAGGTCGGCCACGGCGCGGGTCTGGGCACCGGTGAGGGGGAACGGCAGGCGGGAGACGAACTGCTCGACCAGCGTCGGACCATCGGGTCGGGTGGTCACGTGGGCGATGCCGCGGGCGTCCTCGTGGAGTCGCTGGCGGCGCAGGACCAACGCCAGCTGCAGGCGGAACAGCTCGTCGAAGGCCAACCGGCGGCGAGCCGGCTCGACCTCGCCCATGGTGCGCGGACGGTGGATCCCGGCGAAGGCGGCCGTACGGTCGAGGAGCCGGAGCCCGCGGCGCAGCTCGTCCCCCACGGGGTCGGCGAACGGCCCGGCGCGGTCGAGGGCCTCCTGCACCAGGCGCCCGATGCGGGCCGAGGTCAGCGACGCCTTCTCGGTCAGCGGGTACACGGGGTAGATCCGCCCGGTCGACGGTCCGCCGTCGTCGGTGGCGGACTCGTCCGCGCCCCGCAGGACCTCCACGGTCGGGCTCACCATCTGCAGGTCTCCGCGGAACGAGGTGACCGGTCCGAAGAAGAGGGCCAGGGTGCCGGCCGGCAGCTGGCGCGCCCGCCACGCCTGGTTGAAGAAGACCACCCGGAGCCCATCACCGCCGTCGGCGATGTCGAGCTGCACCCGGGAGGGACCCCGCCGGCCCCGACCGCCCCGGGCCGGGGGTGCGCTGACGCGCCGCACAGTGGCCAGCACCGTCGCCTTCTCCCCTTCCGCCAGGCGGTCGATCGTGACCATCCGGGTCCCGTCGATGTAGCGCCGGGGGTAGTGGGTGACCAGGTCGAGGACGGAGGTGATCCCGAGTTCGGCGAGGTCGCCGGCCGCCGCGTCGCCCACACCCCGCAGGACCGTGACCGGCAGGTCCGCCAGCTGACCCAGACGGCGTCCGGCGGGCAGGCCCGTCGGGCCGGGAGTCGGCGCCACCCCGGTCACTCGATGGAGAACAGGTACGGGTAGAGGGGCTGGCCGCCGTGGTGGACCTCGGTCTCCACCATCGGTCGGGCCTCCTTCAGCCACTCGGTGATCCGCCGGGTGTCGGCGGCACCGGAGCCCTCGCCCTCGATGATGGTGACGAGGTCGTGGTCCTCGGTCACGAGCACGTCGAGCAGGCTGCAGGACGCGGCCGACAGGGTGTCCCCCACCACCTCGATGCCGTCGCGTGACAGACCGAGCCAGTCGCCCTCGTGCACGGGGCCGGCGTCGGTCTCGGAGTCGCGCACGGCCCGGGTCACCTCGCCGGGCACCACCCGTCGGGCCGAGGACTCCATGGCGGTGGCGTTCGCCGGTCCCCCGGCCTCGGGGTCGTAGGCGAGCAGGGCCGCGAAGCCCTCGGCGATGGTCTCGGTCGGCACGACCCACACGTGCTTGGCGCTGAGCTCGTCGACGCGGTTCGCCACCGGCCGGATGTTGCCGTTGTTCGGCAGCACGATGACCTCGTCGGAGTCGAGCGCGTCGACCGCTTCGACGAGCTCGGCGATCGACGGGTTCATCGACTGGCCGCCGGCGATCAGGCGCT
>CAZULR010000516.1:0-2070 GCA_964621235.1 uncultured Acidimicrobiaceae bacterium | reverse complement strand
GTCCGGCGCACGAGTCGGCGTCGGTGATGTCGGTCACGTGGTGCGCCACCTTCTCCCCGGAGGGGTCGAGCTCGGCGGCGATGGCGGCGAGCGCGTCGGCCGAGCGGGCCGCCACCACCACGTTCGCGCCGTCGCGCAGCACGGAGGCCGCGCACTCGCGACCCAGCCCTCCGCCCACGCCGGTCACCAATACGGTCTTTCCCTCGAGGATCATCGCACCCGTCTATCGGTTCGGCACCAGGGGTGTCAATCGGATGGGGTCGCCGCATGTGCCCCGTCGAGGTCCCGACGGCCGCCCGCCCGAAGGGACCTTCGGCCCTGTGCGTCCCGTCCGGGCGGTCCGATGATGGATCCGGGCCCCGAGGCGGGGCGACGGGACGACCGAGGAGAAGGATCCGATGGAACTCACCCTGACCGACACGGAGTCGACCGAGCTGCGCGACCTGCTCGACGGGTCGTTGGGAGACCTGTCGAGTGAGATCGCCGACACGGACAACCCGTCCTACCGACTGACTCTCAAGGCACGGCGCGACCACCTCCGCGCCGTGCGGGACAAGCTGCCCGGCGCGGGGCAGTAGACGGGTTGACGCCACAGCGCGGACGGGGGCCCGCCGGGACCGGGAGGCTCAGGCCAGTCCGAGGCGGGCCAGGAGGTCGTCGGGCGCGCTGATGGCGTGGAGGGCGGTGGCGAGCCCGTCGACGAGTTCCGCCTCGTCCCGGCCGCCGGCACGGTTCTCCGTCTCCCCCGGGTCGACCGATGCGTCGAACAGGAGCGTCTCCGACGGGGGCGGCCCGAGGGCCCAGTAGGGAAGGGCGTCACCGGGCCCGAACGGCTGCACGATGACCGGGACCGACGTGCCCGGCATGGTCCGCAGCTCCGCCCGGTCGTCCGGTCGCGGCAGCCGGAGCTCGGGCAGCGGGTGGACCGGCATCGTCGACCACCGGTTGGACCACATCGACAGCGGCAGGTTCTCGTCGCCGCAGCCGCGCAGGTAGCGCCGCCGACCGTCGGTGACCCCGACGTGCCGGCCCCAGTAGCCGAACAGCGCGAGGTCCCGCACCGACGTGGCCGTGCCCTCGATGACCGGCAGCAGCGACGTCCCGTGCGTGGGGTGCCCGACCTCCGCGCCGAACAGGTCGACGATGGTGGCGTGGAGGTCGACGGACGTGGTGAGCGCGTCCACGTCGCCGGGTGGTCGGCCGGGCCACCGCACCAGGAGCGGGATCCGGCCCAGCTCGCTGTAGACCGGTGCGGCCGGCTTGCCGAACAGGTCGTGCTCCCCCAGGTAGTGGCCGTGGTCGGTGCACAGCACCACGCCGGTCGTGCCCGCCAGACCGGCGTCGTCGATGGCCTGGAGCAGCAGTCCGAACCAGTGGTCGATCATCGTCAGCTTGGACCCGTAGTTGTTGCGCAGGTGACGGGCGCGCGCCGGGTCGAGCGACCCTCCGGCCAGCGCGTCGACGAGGTAGGGCGGCCAGATGGCGCGCTCGGCGCCGGGCTCGTCACCGTTGTACAGGGACGCGTAGGGCTCGGGCGTGTCGAACGGCTCGTGGGGGTCGAATTCGTCGACCATGAGGAAGAAGCGGTCGTGGTGCGGGGCCGAGGTCCGGATCCAGTCGGCGGCCGCCCGCATCGTGCGCGGCCCGGGGAAGTCCTCCTCGGAGCGGAACCAGGTCCGGGAGTCGTCGTAGGCGTGGTGGTACGACGGACGCTCGACCGGCAGCGCCGGCGACCCCATCCACGTGGGGTCCGGGGTCGTGCGCCACGGGTCGTTCTCATGGCCTCGCTCGTAGGCCCAGGCGGTGAAGTCGGTGTGGTAGTTCTCCCCGCCGGACTCGAAGAGGTGCGGATGGTCGGACACGAGCATGGTCGTGACCCCGCGGCCACGCAGGGACCGCGTGACGGCGTCCTCCCAGACCTCGATCGATCCCCATGGTCGCCACGGGAAGTCGAGGGAGCCGACCAGGATGTCGTGACGGGCGGGCATGCACGGCAGCGAGCCGGTGTGGTGCCCGGTGAACCGGAGCGCCGACGCGGCGAACGCGTCGATCGACGGCGTGGCGAACTCG
>CAZULR010000515.1:0-2071 GCA_964621235.1 uncultured Acidimicrobiaceae bacterium | reverse complement strand
CGAGCCGCAGCAGTCCACTGGCCAGTGCGTTGCGCTCCTCGTCCGTCCAGTCGGCGATGGCCAGGGCCAAGACGCGGCGCCGGGACTCGGACACCGCCTCGAGGACGGACGTGCCGAGCTCGGTCAGGCTCAGCAGCGCCGCCCGGCCGTCCGCGGGGTCGGGCGTGCGGGCGATGAGCCCGGCGGCGACCAGGTCGCGGATCTGCCGGCTGATGGTCGAGACGTCGAGCTCCACCGTGGCCGCCACGTCCGACAGTCGGGCCGGTCCCACCTCGGACACCCGCACCAGGACCCAGTAGCCGGTGCGGCTGACCGTGGTCCCGTCGGGCAGGGCGTCCCGGGGGACCTCGAGTCGCAGGATGGCCCGCCCCACCTGCGAGAGCGACCGCTCGAGGCCCGCGGACACGCGTGCCGGCGGCGCCGGTTCGGCCTGCGGGGCGGTGTCGGTGGTCGGTGTGGTCATCGGCGCAAGGGAGGGGTCGGCGATCAGGAGGCGCTTCGGCACATACACCCGGACGGTCGGGGGTGGCTGGCCACTCCCCGCCATCTAGGTGCTTGCTGCAAGCAAGTATATCACCCGGGCACCGGGTTGCCAGCCGGAGCGCGCCGGCGGCGATCGTGAGCAATCTTGAGTCGCGACCAGTGGCCCGGAGGGCGCATCCCACGGCCGGCCCATCGACCAACGACCGTTCGATCCCGGGTCGCGGGGTGAACCCGGCCCGGCCGGCCACCCGGTGGTCCGACGCGCCCGGCAGCTCCCGGGCGCCGGGCTGGCGCGAACGCCGGCCGCGGGCGGCCGGGCATCAGGCGGTCGTCGGGGGAACCTCCTCCGGCCGGTGCAGCAGGAACGTGCCGGTCGACCGGCTCACCAGTTGGCCCTCGGCATCGGTGACGGAAGCCTCGGCGTAGGCGACCTGCCGGGCCATCCGGACCACTTCGCCCCGCAGTCCGTAGGGGCCGCCCTCGAGGGCCGGGCGCATCGTCTCGATCTTCATCTCGAGGGTCGCCCGGGTGCGCGACCGGCCGGGCAGGGCCGCGTTGATGGCGAAGTTCATGGCCGCGTCGAGGAGGAGGCCGTGCACCCCGGCCTGGACGATCCCGTGCGGATTGCACGCCGGACGCGTTGGTGTGAAAGTCCCGGTGACCCAGCCCAGGTCCTCGCCGTCGACCCCGTACCCGTCGAACGACGCACCGACGGTGCCGATGAGCTCCATACCGCCGTCACCCAACCAGCGGTCCATGTCCTTGATCCGACCTGTCATCCCGGAGACCGTAGCCCCGGGCCGGTACGGCCACGCTGTGGCCTCCGGAGACCCGTCCCGGTAGTCTCTGGTACCGGCGACCACCGTGGACGCCCGGCGGGCCCGGCCCGCGGAGAAAGCTACCGAACACGGCCGGCAGGAACCCTCCGCCGGACCCTCGGAAGGAGACGCAACCATGGCTGAGGCCGTCATCATCGATGCTGTTCGCACCCCGGGGGGCAAGCGCAACGGCAAGCTTCGCAACTGGCACGCGGCCGACCTCGGCTCCGAGGCCCTGAAGGCCCTCGTCGAGCGGAACGACCTCGACCCCGCCCTGGTCGACGACGTGATCATGGGCTGCGTCATGCAGGTGGGCGAGCAGTCGCTCAACGTCGGCCGCAGCGCGGTCCTGGCCGCCGGGTACCCCGAGTCGGTGCCGGCCACCACCATCGACCGCCAGTGCGGCTCGAGCCAGCAGGCCCTCCACTTCGGCGCCCAGGGCGTCATGGCCGGCGCCTACGACGTCGTCATCGGCGGCGGGGTCGAGGTCATGTCCCGGACGCCCATGGGCTCCTCGGTCGTCCGCGAGCTCGGCTTCCCCTTCGGCCCCCGCACCATGGCCCGCTACACCGAGCGCGGTGGCCTGGTCGGCCAGGGCGAGGGCGCCGAGCTGATCGCCGAGCAGTGGGGACTCAGCCGTGAGGACCTCGACGCCTTCTCGGCGCAGTCGCACCAGCGTGCCGCCCAGGCCACAGCCGAAGGACGCTTCGAGCGGGAGATCATCCCGGTCGCCGTCAAGGACGACGAGCGCCAGGACACCGACGAACGCA
>CAZULR010000514.1:0-2073 GCA_964621235.1 uncultured Acidimicrobiaceae bacterium | reverse complement strand
CGATGATGGTGGCGCAGATGGCGGGCGACACCACGATGACCAGCAGCGGGCAGCCCCGGGCCGCCAGCTCCTCGGCGACGGCGGCCAGCTCGGTGATGCCACCACCGCCGCCGCCGTACTCCTCGGGCACGTTGACGCCGAGGAAGCCCTGCTCGGCCACGGCGTTCCACAGCTCGTCGGTGCGCTCGTCGGCGTGGGCCTTCTCGACGTAGTAGCCGTGGCCGAACTTCGACGCGATCGACGAGACGGCCTCACGGAGCATGGTGAGCTCGTCGGATGGGGTGAAGTCCATGACTGCCTCCTGATCGGGTGCGGCGGGCGGACGGGCCGGCCTGCGCACAGATTAGGACGCGTGGGGCGCCAGGCGGACCGGCAGGTCCACCACCCGGCTGCGGAGGTACTCACCCAGGCCCTTGGCCTGGGGGTCGGGGCGGGTCGAGGAGGCGACGCCCTCACCCAGCAGGCCCACGACGACGAAGTTGAGGGCGCGAAGGTTGGGGAAGGCATGCCGCTGGACGGCCAGTCCGTCGGCCTCGGGCAGCAGGTCGCGGAACCGGTCCAGTGTCAGCTCGCCGTCGAGCCACGCCCAGGCCTCGTCCGACCGGGCCCACAGGCCGACGTTGGCATTGCCTCCCTTGTCGCCGGAGCGCGCGCCGATGATGGTGCCGAGTGGCAGTCGCACGGTGGCGCCGGCGGATGCCGACCGCACCGCCGGGGGCGCCGGCACGGCGGTGTCCGGGGCGACGGTCACGCCGGGGGCCAGCGAGGCGTCGGCGCGCTCCACCACCGCGGGCCCGTCGGGGGCCCGGTGCCGATGGTGGGGGACCTCGACACGACTACCGTCGGGGCGCACGACGGACGGGACGACGAGGTCGGCCGGCACCAGGGCGGGCCAGTAGACGCCGTAGGCGGTGGCCGCCCCGGGCGGGGCCGTGAGGTGCAGTCCGGGATAGCCGGCCAGGGCGAGCTCGGTGGCGGCGCCGGAGAACCGTCGGCCCACCTGGTCCGCGTCCTCGTCCTTGACCGTCACCCGAAGCTGGGCGGTGGCCTCGACGTTGGTCGGCGCGTCCGGCTTGTCGGAACGGATGAGCCGGGCGTCGAACTCGGCGAACTGCCCGGTACCGCCCAGGGCGTCGCTGAGCGACCGTACGGTGAGGTCGGCCTTGGCCTCGATGTCGAGGCCGGTCAGGACGAACGTCATCGAATTGCGCCAACCGCCCAGGAGGTTGCAGCAGACCTTGACGTCGCGGGGGGCGGGCAGGCCCCGCGTGCCGGAGAGGCGCACCCGGTCGGGTCCGACCTCGTCGACCTGCACGGTGTCGAAGCGGGCCACCACGTCGGTGTTCGGGTAGTGGTGGCCGGCGATCTCGTAGAGCAGCTGGGCGGTCACGGTCCCGACGGTGACCGCGCCACCCGCACCGGGGTGCTTGGTGATGATCGACGACCCGTCGTCGGCGACCTCGGCGATGGGGAAGCCGGGGTGCTCGAGCCCGGGGATCTCGGTGAAGAAGGCGTAGTTCCCACCCGTCGCCTGCGGACCGCACTCGATCACGTGCCCGGCCGCCACCGCGCCGGCCAGCGCGTCCCAGTCGGTCTCCGTCCAGGCGTGGTACCAGGCCGCCGGGCCGACCACCAGCGACGCATCGGTGACCCGGGGGCACACCACCACGTCGGCCCCGGACCGCAGCGCCTCGACGATGGGCCAGGCGCCGAGGTAGGCGTTGGCCGACACCACCGTGCCCCGGGCCTGCTCGAGCAGCTGGCCGGTGTCGAGATGGGTGAGGGGGTGTCCCTGGTCGCGCAGCTCGTCCAGCCGGGGGAGGAGGTCGTCCCCCTCGACGTGGGCCACGGCCACCGACAGGCCGAGACGGTCGGCCAGCTGGCTGACCTGGTCGGCCAGGCCCGCCGGGTTGAGCCCGCCGGCATTCGTCACCACCTTGATGCCCCGGTCGACGCAGGTGCCGAGCACCTCCTCCATCTGGGTGAGGAAGGTGTGGGCCCAGCCCCGCGAGGCGTCGCGCTGCATGCCCTTCCACAGGATGAGCATGGTGAGCTCGGCCAGCCAGTCGCCGG
>CAZULR010000513.1:0-2074 GCA_964621235.1 uncultured Acidimicrobiaceae bacterium | reverse complement strand
TGGGGGCGTCGGGGTCCGAGCGGGCCAGGCAGACCCCCCAGTCGGCGAACTGGGCGTAGGAGGTCCACACCTTCTGGCCGTCGAGCACCCACCCGCCGTCCACCGCCGTGGCCCGGGTGGTGACGCCGGCCAGGTCGCTGCCGGCTCCGGGCTCGCTGAACAGCTGGCACCAGAGCTCGTCCGCACTGAGGATGCCGGGCAGCCACCGCCGCCGCTGCGCCTCGGTGCCGTGGGCCAGCAGGGTGGGTCCGGCCAGGTTGACCCCGATGCGCCCGACCAGTTCGGGCGCCCGGGCGCGGGCCAGCTCCTCTTGGACGATGAAGTGCTCGGTCGGCCCCGCCCCGCGCCCGCCGTAGGCCTCGGGCCACGTCACGCCCACCCAGCGGTCAGCCGCGAGCTGGGCCTGCCACCGTCGACCGAAGACGACCTCGTCGGCCAGGTCGTCGAACCGCGGAGGGAGCCCCTTGCCGTACTCCCACGGGAGGTGCTCCTGGAGCCACGAGCGGATGTCGGTCCGGAACGCCGCCTCGGCGCCGCTCGGACTCAGCTCCACGGGCCCCCCTCGGACAGCGGCATCGCGGTCATACTATCCAGCTATGGACTTCGATCTCTCGGTCGACCAGGCCGCCCTCCAGGAGGAGGCCCGGCGGTTCCTCGACGGCCAGTCGGGTCCCACCCAGGTGCGGGCCCACCTGGCGGACGGCGCCCCCCTCGACGCGCGCCTGTGGGCCGCCATGGCCGAGCAGGGATGGCCCGGTGTGGCCGTCGCCGAGGCCCGTGGCGGCCTCGGCCTCGGCTGGGTGGAGGCGGCCGTGCTCCTCGAGGAGATCGGCCGGCACACCGCTCCGGTCCCGTACGCCTCCCAGCTGCTCGCCCTCGACGCGCTGGCCGACGACGACGCGTACGCCGATCTGGTCGCCTCACTAATCGGCGGCTCCGCCACCGCGGCGGTGGCCTGGTCGGGACGGGACGCCGCGGTGGCGTGCGACGGCAATGGTGCGCAGGTGACGCTCTCGGGGCGACTGGGCCCGGTCGAGGGCGCCACCGTGGCGGACGTGGCTGTCGCGGTCGTCCCCGACGGCGTCTTCCTCGTCGACCTCACCGCCGTGGGGCGCCCGGCTCCCGAGCCGGCCATGGACATCACCCGGAGCCTGTCGTGGTTCGACCTCGACGGCACGCCGGCCACCCGCCTGGGCGGCGGCGCGATGTCGGCCCGCCTCGGCGCGCTCGGGGCGTTGGCGACGGCCGCCGAGCTGTTCGGTGGGTCCGGCCGGGTCCTCGAGATGGCCACCGCGTACGCCAAGGACCGGGTCCAGTTCGGCGCGCCCATCGGCAGCTTCCAGGCCGTCAAGCACCGGTGCGCCGACATGCTGGTGGACGTCGAGGGCATGCGGTCGGCCACCTGGTACGCGGCCTGGGCCGCCTCGGTCGGCGAGCCGGGCTGGGAGCTGGCCGCCTCCACCGCCAAGGTCTGGTGCGCCGACGCCTCCAAGCGGGTCATGGCGTCCGGCCTGCAGGTCCACGGGGGCATCGGGTTCACCTGGGAGCACGACCTCCACCTCTTCATCAAACGGGCCCAGTTCGAGCAGATCGACTTCGGCGATGCCACCTTCCACCGCGAGATGCTGGCCTCCGGGCTGCGGCGCGCGGTGCTGGCCGGAACGGACGTGATGTGACGATGGGGGAGCGGCGGCGATGACCACTCCTCCGATCGGCGACGCCCCGGCCCTGGGGCAGGCCGCGCTGCCGGCCGAGAGCGCGGCCGCGCTGCTCCGGCGGAACGCCGACGACGCGGGCATCGGGGGCCGGGCCGCCATCCGCTTCGAGGACCGGGTGGTGACCCACGCCGAGTACTACCGGGAGTCCTGTCGCTGGGCCAACCTCTTCCTGGCCCGCCAGCGACCGGGGCGCCCGCTGCACGTCGGGGTCCTCCTGGACAACGTCCCCGAGTACCTGTTCGCCTTCGGCGGTGCGGCCCTGGCCGGGGCGACCGTCGTCGGGGTCAACCACACCCGCAGTGGCGCCCACCTGCTGCACGACGTCAGCCACACCGACTGCGGACTGGTGGTCTACG
>CAZULR010000512.1:0-2075 GCA_964621235.1 uncultured Acidimicrobiaceae bacterium | reverse complement strand
CTCGACGAGGGGCCGATCATCGCCCAGGACGTGACCCAGGTGACCCACGCCGACACACCGGCCTCCATGGCCCGGCGGGGGAGGGACCTCGAGGCCCTCGTGCTGTCGCGGGCCGTCCGGGCCCACCTCGAGCACCGGGTCATCGCCTACCGCGGACGTACCGTCGTCTTCGACTGACTGTGAGGAGGGAGCCGCGCGTCGTGCCGGCCCCGCCGACCCGGGTCACGCCCGGGCGAGCTCCCCGACGGCCACGCCCGCCCGCAGGCCCTCGAGCACCGCCTCCTCGACCGTGCGCGGCGCCAACGCGTCCCCTACGCCGACCACCGGCCGCCCCGACGTGCGCAGCTCGTCGTGGAGCGCCGACTCGGGGCGGTGCCCACCGGCCACCACCAGCCCGGTCGTGCCGTCGAGCACCACCGGCTCACCGGTCAGCACGTGCTGGAGGTACACCGAGTCGTCGTAGACGCCGACCGGACGGACCCAGGGCAGGACCTCGATCCGCTCGCGGACCAGTGACCGGACCAGGGCGTCGCGGACATACTGCTGCAGGACGCTGCCGGGTGACGGCGCGTTGACGGCCAGGGTGACCCGCAGGCCCCGGGCGGCGAGCAGGCGCGCCACCCCGGGTCCGATCCAGTCGCTGCGCCAGTCGGCGACCACCACCCGGCCCCGGCCGGGTGTCGCCCCGTCGATGACCTCCCACGCGTCGAGCAGGCACGGACTCCCCATGACCTCGAGTGGCGGCAGGTAGGGGCGCGCCCCGGTGGCCACCACCACCAGGTCGGGGTCGAGGTCGTCGACCACCCCGGCGTCGACCAGGCTCCCCAGCTCGATGCGGACCCCCGCCCGCGTCGCCTCGCGCAGCAGGTTGGTGGCCGCCCCGCCGAACTCGGCCCGGTCGGGCAGCTGCTGGGCCAGCAGCACCTGGCCGCCGATCCGTCGGGTGGCCTCGTGGAGGACCACGTCGTGGCCGCACCCGGCGGCCGTGGCCGCCGCCTTCAGCCCACCCGGTCCGCCGCCCACCACCAGCACCGTCCGGGGTGTCGTCGTCCGCCGACGCCGCCCGAACTCGAGCTCGCGCCCGGTCTCGGGGTGCTGGATGCACGAGATGGGGTAGCCGGCGTGGAAGTGGCCGATGCAGGCCTGGTTGCATCCGATGCAGGCCCGGATGTCGTCGAGCTCGCCGGCCCGCGCCCGCTCGGGAAGCAACGGGTCGCAGATGAGGGCGCGGGTCATGACGCACGCGTCGGCGGCGCCGTCGGCCAGCAGGCGCTCCGCCTCCTGGGGCTGGTTGATCCGCCCGCCCACGATGACCGGCACACCGACCGCCTCGCGGACCCGACGGCCGAGGGGCGCGGTGTAGCCGTTGGCGAACGACATCTCCGGCACGATGTGGTCGGAGCCGGCCAGCGACGCCGACGTGCCCGTCGTGACGTTCAGGTAGTCGACGAGCCCCTGTGCGGCCAGCGACCGGCAGGCGTCGAGCGCAGTCTGGGCCGGCAGCCCCGACGGGTCCTGCTCGTCGACGGAGATCCGGAGGCCCACCACCGCGGCGGCGTCGAGCGCGCCCCGCACCCCCGCCAGGATGTCGCGCAGGAAGCGCAGCCGGTTCTCGTCCGACCCGCCGTAGAGGTCGGTGCGCAGGTTGACGGCCGGGTTGAGGAACTGGGACGGCAGGTAGCCGTGGCTGGCCACGATCTCGACCCCGTGGAGGCCGGCCGCCCGCAGGCGACGGGCGGCGGCCACGTAGCCGTCGACGATCTCGGCCACCTCGTCGACGGCCAGTGCCCGCGGCATGACGTGGAAGCGCTCGTTGGGGACGCTGGAGGGCGCGACGGCCACCGGCAGCGAACCGTCCTGGGACTCCATGACCTCGCGCCCGGGGTGGAACAGCTGGCCGAAGAGGACCGTCCCGAACGGGGCGACGGCGTCGACCAGGTGGCGGTAGCCGTCGATGCACGAGTCGTCGGTGGCCATGAGGACGTGGCTCGTGTATCGGGCGGTGTCGTGGACCCCGGCTACCTGCACGATGATCAGCCCGACGCCGCCCGCCGCCCGGGCCCGGTGGTAGGCGA
>CAZULR010000511.1:0-2075 GCA_964621235.1 uncultured Acidimicrobiaceae bacterium | reverse complement strand
CCCGGCCAGCGGAGGACCTGCTCGGTGCACCACCAGTAGTCCTCGAGGGTCTCGCCCTTCCACGCGTAGACCGGGACGCCCTTCGGGTCGTCGACGGTCCCGTCGGGCCCCACGGCCACGGCGGCCGCCGCGTGGTCCTGGGTCGAGAAGATGTTGCAGCTGGCCCACCGCACCTCGGCGCCGAGGGCGGTCAGCGTCTCGATCAGGACGGCCGTCTGGATCGTCATGTGGAGTGAGCCGGTGATGCGGGCGCCGGCCAAGGGCTTGGCGGCACCGAACTCGGCGCGCATCGCCATGAGTCCGGGCATCTCGTGCTCGGCGAGCACGATCTCCTTGCGGCCGAACTCGGCCAGCGACAGGTCGGCGACCTTGAAGTCGTGGGTGCGTGTCTCGTTGGACATGGTGGCTCCTTCGTCGTACCGGCCCCGTCGAGGACGGTGGTCACCGGGCCGGGCCGTCCGGCCTGCCCGCGTGCGTCCGGCCCCTCCGTCGGCCGTGGCCCCAGGTCCGAATCGCTGACAGGCATGTTAGTCCACGGCCCTGTCCGCCCACCCGGGAGAGGCGTCGGCGCCCGGCGGAACGGACCGCCGTCTCCGACCGGGCGGAGACAACCCTGTTTCTTCTTGTCGTCCGGGCGTCCTGTTAGCCTCGGCCCGTCACGCTGACCGGGTCCGCCCGGTGGGGAGGCGTGCGGGAGAGGTGAAGGGGACGGTCGTGGAAGTGGAACGTGGCGTGCGGGGCTCGGTCGGTAGGCGGTTCGGCGGGGGGCGGCTCCGACGGCCGGCCGTGGGGATCGCCGCCTGCGTCCTCGGGGCGGGCCTGTTGGCTGCCTGCGGCTCGTCCTCCTCGTCGAGCTCGACCACGACGGCGGCGGCCAGTGGGCAGGTACTGCTGGTCGGGACGTTCCACGGACACGCCGGGAAGTACACGACGATCCAGTCCGCCGTGAACGCGGCCAAGCCGGGCGACTGGATCCTCGTGGCCCCCGGTGACTACCACGAGACCGCTGACAGCACCCAGCCCACGGACCCGGCCCACGGCGACAACGGCGGCGTCATGATCTCGACCGCCGACCTCCACCTGCGGGGCATGAGCCGCTCCGGCGTCGTGGTCGACGGCACCAAGGCCGGCTCCAGCCAGTGCAGCTCCGATCCCGCGGCGCAGACCTATGGCGCCGTCGGCTCGGACGGCAAACCGGTGGGGCGCAACGGGATCGTGGTGTGGAAGGCCGACGGCGTGTCGATCGACAACCTGACCGCCTGCAACTTCCTCGCCGGGTCGGGGGACTCCGGGAACGAGGTGTGGTGGAATGGCGGGGCGGACAGCGCCACCATCGGACTCCACGGTTACGAGGGCAGCTACCTCACGGCGACGTCCACCTACTACGGCGATGAGAACTCGGCCGCCCAGTACGGCATCTTCTCTTCCGACTCGGCCGGTCCGGCCACGTGGACGCAGACCTATGCCAGCAACTTCAACGACTCGGGTGAGTACGTCGGGGCCTGCCAGCAGGTCTGCGGGATCACGATCAGCCACTCCTGGCTGGAGTACAACGCCCTCGGCTACTCGGGCACCAACTCGGGCGGGGCGATCGTGTTCGAGAACTCGCAGCTCGACAACAACAAGGACGGCTTCGACACCAATACCCAGATCGCCGGTGACCCGCCGGCGCCGCAGAACGGGGCCTGCCCGAACGGCGGCACGAGCCCGATCACCCACACCCACTCCTGCTGGGTGTTCCAGAACAACAACGTGCACGACAACAACAACCCGAACGTGCCGGAGGCCGGCACGGCCGGCCAGGGCCCGACGGGCACCGGCATGACGCTGTCGGGCGGACGCAACGACACGGTCCAGAACAACACGTTCTCCAACAACGGTGCCTGGGGATTCCTCATGATCCCCTATCCGGACTCGAGCACGCCGGAGTACAACCAGTCGTGCACCGGCACCGGTGGGGTGGAGTCCGGCACGTTCGGCTGTGTCTACGACCCGATGAACGACGCCCTGCTGAACAACCACTTCACGAACAACGGCTACTTCAAGAACCCGAGCAACTCGGACTTCGGCGAGCT
>CAZULR010000510.1:0-2081 GCA_964621235.1 uncultured Acidimicrobiaceae bacterium | reverse complement strand
AGAGCGCACGTGGCAGGCACCCCGGTAAAGATCCTCGTTCCCGGCAACCACCTCATGGCCGGTCTCCTGGGCCAGCGCGATGAGTTGCTCCGCCTGATCGAAGGCGCCTTCCCCTCCGTGCACATCGCCGTCCGTGGCAACGAGGTGACCGTGGAGGCGATCGGTCCCGACGCCGGCCCCGACGCCGAACGGGTGGCCTCGCTGTTCCAGGAGCTGATCATCCTCCTCGAGTCGGGCCAGGGCCTCGACGCCGTGCAGCTCCGGCGGACCATCGACATGATGCGTGACGACGTCCGGCCGTCCGAGGTCCTCACCAGCGAGCTCGTCCGGTCGACGCGCGGCCGGTCGGTGCGCCCGAAGACCGCGGGCCAGAAGGCCTATGCCGACGCCATCGCGCGCAACATCGTGACCTTCGGTGTCGGCCCGGCGGGCACCGGCAAGTCGTACCTGGCGGTGGCGCTCGCCGTCCAGGCGCTGCAGGCCCGCCAGGTCAGCAGGATCATCCTGACGCGCCCCGCGGTCGAGGCCGGGGAACGCCTCGGTTTCCTGCCCGGCGACATGCTGGCGAAGGTCGACCCCTACCTGCGCCCGCTCTATGACGCGCTCCACGACCTGCTCGAGGCGGAAGGCGCCCAGCGCCTGATCGACAAGGGCGCGGTCGAGGTCGCTCCGTTGGCCTTCATGCGCGGCCGCACGCTCAACAACTCGTTCATCATCCTGGACGAGGCCCAGAACACCACGCCGGAGCAGATGAAGATGTTCCTCACCCGCATCGGGTTCGGGTCGAAGGCGGTCATCACGGGGGACATGACCCAGGTCGACATCCCGGGCGGGCGCTCGGGACTGGTCGGGCTCGAGTCCGTCCTCGAGGGTGTCTCGGACCTGGCGTTCGTCCACCTGAGGGCCCAGGATGTCGTGCGCCACAAGATCGTGGCCGACATCGTGACGGCCTACGACCGGGCGGCGGGCCCCGTCGGTCCGCCGGGGGCAGTGTCGGGCGGCACCGCTGGGAACGGCGGCAGCGCACACGGCAGCCTCGGTGGCAACGGCAACGGCAACGGCAACGGCCAACCGTCGTGACCCTCGACATCTACGCCGCGGACGAGCAGTCCGACCACCCGGTGGCCGTCGACCGCTGGGCGGCCCTGGCCCGGGCGGCCCTGGAGGCTGAGGGGATCACGGCGGACACCGAGGTGTCGCTGCTCTTCGTCGACGAGGCGTCCATCGCCGCCCTCAACGAGCGCTTCCTCGACAAGCCCGGGCCGACGGACGTCCTCTCGTTCCCCATCGAGGACGAGGTCGACCGGAGCGGCCGGTCCCCGGACGAGGGAGGGACGGGCCCCGCCTCCATCGAGTCTCCGACCGGCCGGCACCTGCTGCTCGGAGACGTGGTCATCTGTCCGACGGTCGCCGCCGTCAACGCCGTGGAGCACGGCGTGACCTTCGATGACGAGATCGCCCTGCTGGTGGTCCACGGGATCCTGCACCTCCTGGGCATGGACCACGAGGTCGACGAGGAGGCCGAGCGGATGGAGCGCCGCGAGCAGCAGCTGCTCGACCGCTTCTACCGGGTCCCGCCGCTGCTCGACCCGGCCGCGGCCGAATGACCGACCTCGCCACCGCGGCGACGTTCTCCCCCGAGGACCTCGTGCTGTGCGTCGTCGTCGTGGTCCTGCTGGCCGCGTCGGCACTCCTGGCGCTGGCCGAGACGGCGCTCGTCCGCACGGGGAGGGCCAAGGCCAAGAGCCTGGCCGACGACGGCAAGCGGGGGGCGAAAGTGCTGGTGCGCCTCACCGAGGATCCGCAGGGATTCTTGAACCCCGTCCTCCTGCTGGTGCTGATCTGCCAGCTGGTGGTCGCCACCCTGGTGGGCATCCTGGCCGTCCGGTGGTTCGGGGCCTGGGGCGTCGCCGCGGCCACGGTCTTCGAGATCGTGGTGATCTTCGTGTTCGCCGAGGCCGTGCCCAAGAACTGGGCGGTGCGCCACCCCGAGCGCGCGGCGCTGTTCAGCGCACCGCTGGTGTCGGCGGTCGTCGGGTTCTGGCCGGTCCGGATGGTCTCGGGCGGACTCAACGGCCTGG
>CAZULR010000509.1:0-2084 GCA_964621235.1 uncultured Acidimicrobiaceae bacterium | reverse complement strand
TGGCCCGGATGCTGCGCAGCCTCCTGGTCGGCCTGGTGATCGAGCACCTCGCCGGGGTGCTCGACGGAGGGCGCGGCTCGGTCGCGGTGTTCCGGGCACGGGCCACCGAGATCGCCTCGCTGCTGGAGCACCGCCCGGCCACCTGACCGCCCGGCCGCCGCACGGTCCCGGCGACCCCGCCGGGCCGGGGCCTAGAGCTCGGTGAAGAGCTCCCCCAGCCGCTGCCACTGGTGCCCGGCCCCGCCCATGAGCACCTCGTTCTGCTTGGCCCGCTTGAAGAGGAAGTGGGCGTCATTGGCCCAGGTGAATCCCACGCCTCCGTGGAGCTGGATGTCGTCCCCGGTCACCTTGACCGATGCCTCGGCGGCGTACGCGGAGGCCATGGCGGCGGCCCGGACCCGGTCGGGCTCGTCGCCGTCCGACGACCAGGCCGCATAGTGGACGCCCACCCGGGCCAGCTCGAGCGCGTGGAACATGTCCACGATCCGGTGCTTCACCACCTGGAAGGAGGCGATCGGCTGATCGAAGACCACGCGGACCTTGGCGTACTCGGTGGCCATCTCGAGGGCGCGGTCGGACACCCCGACCGACTCGGCGGCCAGCGCCACCGCGACGTCGTCGAGGACGCGCCGCCACAGCTCGGCCTGGCCGCCCGCCGGGCCGAGCGGTCGGGCGGGCGTGCCGTCAAGCACCAGGCGGGCCAGTTTGCGGGTCGGATCGAGGGAGGGGACGAGCTCCGCCTCGGGTTCCCGGACGAGGAACGACCGCACCCCGTCCTCCCCCAGCGCCACCACGATCACCCAGTCGGCCGTGTGACCGTCCACCACGGCCGGCTTGGTCCCGTGCAGGACCCAGCCGGCGCCCTTGCGGGTCGCCCGGGCCCGCACCGAGTCCAACGGGTCCCCGTGGCCCTGCTCCAGGACGGCGACGGTCCCCCGGGTCTCACCGGAAGCCAGCTCGTCGACCAGACCCTGTTCCCCGAGCGCGCGGGCCGCCAGGGTGGCCGCCACCGCCGAGGAGAAGAACGGCCCCGGCAGCGGGACCCGTCCCATCTGCTCAAGGACGATGCACATCTCCAGCAGGCCGGCGCCCTCGCCGGGGACCAGCATCGACGTCCACCCGAGGGACACCAGTCGGTCCCACAGCTCGGACGTGTACCCGGCGTCGTCGTCGGCCAGCTCCCGCAGGAGCCCGCCGTCGATCTCGTCCATGGCCCTCCGGGCCACGTCCTGCAGGGCCAACTGCTCGGCATCGAATGTGAAGTCCACGGACCACCTCGGGATCGGCTGGGCTGGTGACGGCACGAGCGTAGACGCTTCCGAGGGCTATCCTCGGCCCGTGGACTTCGCACTTGCCCCCGAGGACGAGCAGTTCGCCGCTGAACTGCGTGCCTGGCTCGACGAACACCTTCCCGGGTTCCTCGAGCGGGAGGAGCTCGACGACAGCTCGTCCCTCTCGGGAGAGAGGTCCCAACACCGACGGGCGGCGTGGCAGCGCGAGCTGAACGAGGGGCGGTGGGCCGCCGCCAACTGGCCCGAGGAGTACGGGGGGCGCAACGCCACGGCGATGCAGCGCATCATCTACTCCGAGATCATGGCCGAGTACCGCACGCCCGGCATGTTCAACACCAACGGGCTGTGGCAGATCGGCCCCATGATCATCGCCTGGGGCACCGAGGAGCAGAAGGCCCGTTGGCTCCCCTCGATCCTGGACGCCACCGACCACTGGTGCCAGGGCTTCAGCGAGCCGGACGCCGGCAACGACCTGGCGAACCTGCGCACCACCGCCATCCTGGACGGCGACGCCTACGTGGTGAACGGCCAGAAGATCTGGATCTCCACCGCCCACCTGGCCAAGTGGGGGCTGTTCCTGCTGCGGACCGATCCCACCGCCATCGAGCGGGGCGCCAAGCACGAGGGGATCACCGCCTTCATCCTCGACCTCGAGACACCGGGGATCGAACGCCGGCCGATCCGGGACATGGCCGGGGAGGAGATGTTCAACGAGGTCTTCTTCACCGACGCCCGCATCCCGGTCGACTGCCGGCTCGGGGGCGAGGGCGAGGGGTGGATGGTGGCCATGGG
>CAZULR010000508.1:0-2091 GCA_964621235.1 uncultured Acidimicrobiaceae bacterium | reverse complement strand
CTCCTTGAGCTTCTCGATGGTGCCCCAGGCCCGCTCGTACTGGGCCCGCTTCTTCGAGAGGATGAGGCGACCCTCCTTGTCCTCCTTCTGGAGGACGAGGGCCTCGACGGCCTCGCCGAGCGTGACGATCTCGGAGGGGTCCACGTCGTTGCGGATGGACAGCTCGCGGACGGGGATGACGCCCTCGGACTTGAACCCGATGTCGAGGAGGACCTCGTCGCGGTCGATCTTGACCACGGTGCCCTCGACGAGGTCACCGTCCTCGAACTCGACGATGGTGCCGGCCATGGCGTCTTCGAGGGAGCCTCCGCCGAGGTCGTCCTCGGTGATGGAGCGGGGGACGTACACCCCGTTCTCGTCGAAGTGGCCCATGGCCTCGGGGGACAGCAGGTCGGTGCCGGTGGGCACGACGTGGGTATCGGACATCAGGTAGGTAGCTCGCTTTCCGGACGGGTGCGCCCCGACGACCGGTGGACCGGTGGTAGGACGATCAAGACAGCTGCCGCAACCGTTGTGGCAGGACAGCGATACTACCGCACCGGCCGGGCGCAGCCGCAGGGGGCCGCCGGTGCGGCCTGACCGGGTCCGCTCAGCCCTTGGCCTCCGCCCAGGACGATCCCCAGGCCATGGCGACCTTGAGCGGGACGTCGAGGTCCGCCGCCCCCGTCAGGGCGGCCAGGGTCAGCTGCTCGACGGCGTCGGACTCGTCGGGCTCCACGTCCACCAGGACCTCGTCGTGGACCTGGAGTACCAGGTCAGAACGGTAGCCGCCCTCCTCCAGCCCGGAGTCGAGCCGGATCAGGGCCATCTTGAAGAGGTCGGCGGCCAGCCCCTGGATGCCGGCGTTCATGGCCTGGCGCTCGGCGGCCTGGCGGACCTGATGGTTGGACGACACCAGGTCGGGCAGCGGGCGCCGCCGGCCGAACGAGGTGACGGTGTAGCCGTTGGCCCGGGCCTCGGCCACGGCACGCTCCATGTAGGCCTGCACCGACGGGAACGCGCCGAAGAAGGCGTCGAGGATGCCCCGGGCCTCCTCGACCGGCACCCCGAGGCGCTGAGCCAGGCCGTAGGACTCCATGCCGTAGGCCAGGCCGTAGGAGACCATCTTGGCGGTCGACCGCTGCTCGTGGGTGACGGCGTCACGGTCGATGCCGAAGACCCGGGCGGCCACCGTCCGGTGGATGTCCTCGCCGGCGGCGAAGGCGGCGGTGAGCCCCGGGTCCCCGGAGAGATGGGCGATGGCCCGGAGCTCGACCTGGTCGTAGTCGGCCACCAGCAGGCGCCGTCCGGCGGAGGGGACGAAGGCTTCGCGGAAGCGCCTGCCCTCGTCGGTGCGCACGGGGATGTTGTGCAGGTTCGGCCGGTCCGATGACAGCCGTCCTGTGCGGGCGACGGTCTGGCGGAACGTGGCGTGGATGCGACCGTCGGCCGCCACCTCGGCGGCGAGCGTCTCCCCGTAGGTGGACCGCAGTTTCTCCACCTCGCGGTAGCGCAGCAGGACCTCGATGATGGGGTGTTGGCCCCGCAGGGACTCGAGGGTCCGGGCGTCGGTCGAGTAACCCGTCTTGGTCTTGCGACCCGGCTGGAGTCCCAGGTCGTCGTAGAGCACCGTGCGCAGCTGCTTGACCGAGTTCACGTTGAAGGGAGCGCCGGCCAGCTCGTGCATGGTGGCCTCGAGCGACTCGCACTCGGCGGTCAGCCCGGCGGCGATCGACCGCAGCGCCTCCCGGTCGACGGGGATGCCCACGACCTCCATGCGGGCGAGCACCCGGACCAGCGGTCGCTCCATGTCCTCGAACAGGGCGCCCTCGCCGATCTCGTCCAGCGCCGCCTGCAGGGGCACGCGCAGCCGGGCGAGCACGGCGGCCAGGCGCACCAGGCCCAGTCCGGTGTGGTCCAGGCCCGGGGTGTCGGAGCCGTCGGACTCGTCCCCGGTGTCCTCCAGCAGGAAGGCCCCCTGGCCCTTGGCCCCGGCCCCGTCGTCGACGGAGACGCCGAGATGGCGCGGCGCGAGGTCCGAGAGGCGGTACCGGTCATCGGACGGGTCGAGCAGGTACGCGGCCACGGCGGTGTCCATGGCGAGGCCGGTGA
>CAZULR010000507.1:0-2097 GCA_964621235.1 uncultured Acidimicrobiaceae bacterium | reverse complement strand
CCCTCGATGAGGGCGGCGCTGGCCTCGGGGTAGGGCATGGCCGAGACGTAGTGGGGCACCCTGGCCCACAGGCCGATGACCGGGACGCCGGCCTCGCCCAGGGCCACCTCGAGGGCGGCCTGCACGCCGGCGGGAACCTCGAGCGTGCCGTGGACGGTGCCCACCCGGCCGGCGAGGTCGGTCGACTCCGGTGGGACCGTGGAGGCCAGGCGCACGGGCCGGGTGTGGGGCGTGGGCGCAGGAAACGCGCCGAGACCGACGACGGTGCGCACGCCGAGGAGCCGCACCAGGCCGACGACCGCCCGGATGAAGGTGGGCCAGCGGAAGTCCGGCTCGGGTCCGGTCAGGTAGAGGATGTCGGTGCCCACCCGGTCCTTGCCGGCCAGGAGCCGGATGGTCGGCCACGTCAGCTCCGTGGTGACGCCGTCCTCGAGGCGGGCGATGGGACGACGGGCACGCTGGTCGATGAGCGGCTCGGTGTCGAAGGTGGCCACCACGGCGGTGGGCGAGTCGGTGAGCAGGTGGGCGATCGCCGCCGACGCGCCCATTCCGGCGTCGACCCAGCCTTCGAGGGCCACCACCAGGACCGGACGGTCCAGGCGGATGCCCGCCGGGTCGCCCCATCCGGGTTCGAGGGAGTAGAGCTCCTCCGGCTCATAGCCGCTCACAGGGACTCCACGTCCGCAAGTGCCCGCTCGCCCAGCCGCACCACGGTGTCGGCGAACTGGTCCACGCCGCTGCGGTCGCCGGCCGCCGCACCGCCGGCATAGCGGACGTAGACACCCTGGAGGATGCAGGCGAGCTTCCAGATCCCGAAGGCGCAGTAGTACGGGACGTGGGACACATCGAGCCCGCTGGCCGCGGCATACCGGTCGGTGAGCTCCGCCCTCGTGGCGAACCCGGGCAGTGCCGTCGGGGCGACACCGAGCACCGAGTGCTCGTTCTCGCCGGCCTCCGCCCAGTACACGAGCAGGAGCCCGAGGTCGGCCAACGGGTCACCGAGCGTGCAGATCTCCCAGTCGAGGATGGCGATGACGTCGCCCCCGTCGTCGAGCACCGTGTTGTCGAGCCGGTAGTCACCGTGCACGATCGCCACGCCCTGCTGCTCGGGAATCTTGGCGGACAGCTCCTCCCAGGCGCGGTCGATGACGGCCGGTCCCGGCTCCCCGTCGAGGGTGGACTGCTCGAACTGGCCGTGCCACCGCTTGAGCTGGCGGGCGATGTAGCCCTCCCTCCGGGCGAAGTCGCCGAGGCCGACGGCGTCGACGTCGACCGCGTGCAGCCGGGCCAGCGTGTCGATCAATGAGTTGCTCGCCTGGGTCCGGACGGCCTCGGACACCGCGGACGACGCCCGCTCGTCGCGGAGGATGTGGCCCTCGACGAACGACATCACGTAGAAGGGTGCGCCGTTGACCTCGGTGTCGGTGCACAGCCCGAGGGTGCGGGGGACGGGCACGTCGGTCGCCTGCAGCGCGCTGATGACGGTGTGCTCGCGTGCCATGTCGTGGGCCGTGGCCAGGACGTGGCTGACGGGTGGCCGCCGCAGCGCATAGGCGTGGCCGGCGGCGTCGGTGACCCGGTAGGTCAGGTTGGACCGACCGCCAGCGATGAGCTCGAACTCGAACGGGGGCACCGATCCGGCCACGTTGGCCGCCATCCAGGCCGACACGGCCCCCCGGTCGATGCCCTCCACCTCGGGCTCGGCGGTAGTGGGGGTGGTGGAGGTGTTCGATGCTGCGTCCATGCCCCGACGCTACCCGCGCCACCGCGTCCATCCCGCCTCGGGCCCGGGCCGGTGGTGCCGCCCGGTATCGTCGGGACCATGGTCGACGTCACGGATGCCACGTTCGAGGAGGCGGTGCTCAAGCGCTCCTTCGAGGTCCCCGTGGTGGTGGACCTCTGGGCACCGTGGTGCGGGCCCTGCACCACGCTCGGCCCCCTCCTGGAGCAGGCGGTGGCCGACACCGACGGCGCCGTCGAGCTGGCCAAGGTGAACGTGGACGAGAACCAGGCCGTGTCCAACAGCTTCCGGGTCCAGTCCATCCCCGCGGTCTTCGCCGTGCAGGACGGCGCGGTCGTCGACCAGTTCATCGGGGC
>CAZULR010000506.1:0-2105 GCA_964621235.1 uncultured Acidimicrobiaceae bacterium | reverse complement strand
TGCCTAGATTGACCCGAAACCTCCCCGTCCCGGGGACCTGTGAGGGAAGCCGGTTGGAGTGCACACCCATGGTCGACGAACTCGGACGGTTGTCGTGGCGGGCCTCTCGTTCCCGGGCGTGGTGAGATCCCGGACATGGTGAGCCCCTCGGCCCACCGGACCCCGGACGGTCCCTGGGGCCCCGCCCCGCACCGGGCCCGGTCCGGGGCCGCCGACGACCTCCGACTCGAGCGACTGGTGGCCGGGTGGCCCGACGCCTTCGTGGAGATCGATCGCGGCGGCATCGTGCTCGAGTGGAACGCCGGTGCCGAGGCCGCCTTCGGTTGGCGGCGCGACGAGGTGGTCGGTGCCTTCGTAGCCGACACCTTCCTCACCGGGTCGTTCGCCAAGTCGCCCTTCGGACTGCTGGCCGCCGACACCACCGGGGCATCGGCGGCCCCCATGACCGGTTCGGTCACCGACGGAACACTCGATCTGGAACTGGAACTTCGCCACCGTGACGGCCGGCGCATCCGCACCCAGGTCCGGCTGGTGGTGCTCGGCCAGGGGCGAGCGCGCTCCGTGGCGGCCTTCGTGCGTGCCCCGGCCGTCCCGGTGGCGTCGGAGGTCGATCCGCGGGGTCGACCGACGCGTGACAGCCTGACCGGCCTCGCCGATCGTGCCTCGTACCTGGTCCGCCTGGCCGGAGCGGCGGCGTCCCACTCCGGCATCCCGGGCAGTGTGGCCGTGGTCCTGCTCGACCTCGACCGATTCAAGGCCATCAACAACTCCATGGGCCACGCCATGGGCGACGGCGTCCTCGTGTCCGTGGCCCGACGGCTCGAGCACGCCGCCGGCGACGTCGACATGGTGGCCCGCTTCGGAGGCGACGAGTTCCTGGCCCTCATCACCGACCCCAGCGGCCGTGCGGAGGAACACGCGGCCGCCTTCGTGGCCCGGGTCCGGGATGCGCTGTCCGTGCCGATCCCGGTGGACGACGCCGAGGTCTTCCTCGACGCCTCGGTCGGAGTGGCCCTCAACACGTTCGGGGCGGACAATCCCGATGACCTCCTCGCCCACGCCGAGGCCGCCATGTACCAGGCCAAACTGCGGGGCGGATTCGGCGCGGAGACCTTCGACGAGTCGCTGCGGATCGAGGTGCTCGACCGCATGGCCACGGAGCACGCGCTGCATCGGGCGCTCGAACGCTGCGAGCTGCTGCTGCACTACCAGCCCGTCGTGGAGGTGCGGGGAGGCACCACCGTCGGGGTCGAGGCGCTCATCCGCTGGGACCATCCCGAGCAGGGCCTGGTCGCGCCGGGCCGGTTCATCCCCGTGGCCGAGGAGAGTGGCCTGATCATCCCCATCGGTGCCTGGGTGCTGGAGGAGGCGTGCCACCAACTCCGCCACTGGCGCCGTGGCACCGGGGGCGGTGGCTCGGTGGAGGTCAACCTCTCCGCGCGCCAGATCGACGACCCGGGCATCGTCACCACGATCGAGGAGATCCTCGACCGGACCGGGCTCCCACCCGAACGCCTGACCCTCGAGATCACCGAGAGCGCACTCATGCGCGACGCCGCCGCCGCGCTCGTCGTGCTGCGCGCGCTCAAGGGGCTCGGGGTGCTCCTGGCGATCGACGACTTCGGCACGGGCTACTCGTCGCTCAGCTACCTGCAACGGTTCCCACTCGACATCCTGAAGGTCGACCGCATGTTCGTCCAGGAGCTCGACTCCGACTCCGGTGGGCGGGAGATCGTGTCCGCAGTCGTCAGCCTTGCCCATGCGCTGGGACTGGAGGTCGTGGCTGAAGGTGTGGAGACCGAGCAGCAGCTGGAGACGCTGCGTTCGCTCGAGTGCGACTTCGCCCAGGGCTACCTCTTCTCCCGGCCGGTACCCGCCACCGAGCTTCGTTCCGTCTTCTCCTCAGCCGCCGCCGTCTGACGTCGGCGGCGGCTCGGCCCGAATCCACCCTGGTCAGCGCGGCGGTGCGTCGACCGGACCGCCCGGGGCGAACACGCCCGGCAGATGGTTGCCGACCTGGTTCCGCTCCGAGTTGATGTTGGGGAGCTACCGGGTAGGGGTAGTGTGATCCGGTCAGACGGCCAAGGGGACGCATGGACATTCTG
>CAZULR010000505.1:0-2107 GCA_964621235.1 uncultured Acidimicrobiaceae bacterium | reverse complement strand
CTGCTGGTCGAGCTCATGATGCTCGACACCAAGAAGCACGCCACCATGCTGCGCTTCCTCGAGCGGAAGGACCGCAGGCGCTGAGACCGGTCCGGGTGCCGGCCGGTCAGTCCGCCGCGGCACCCGGCGGCGGCGCCAGCTGCTCCATGAACTCGAGCCGGATGCCACCCGGGGCCTCCACGAAGGCGATGCGACGGGTCCCGAACGCCCCCTCGACCACCGCGGGGCCCCACACCACGTCGTGGCCGACCAGCTCGCCGTCCAGGTCGTCGGTGAAGAGGGCGGGATGGAGGAACCCCTCCTCGGGCAGGTCGACCGCGTCCTCGTAGACGGCCCGGGTGAACAGCGTGATCATGACCGGGCCGAGGTACACGTCGGCCCGCTCTCCACCGGCCCACTCCATCCGGTCGCGGACCTCGGCGCCGGCGGCCAGGTAGAACGCCACGGCCTCGTCGAGGTCGGCCACCTTGACGGCGAGATTGGCCAGCCCGGTCACGCCCATGTGTGCTCCTCGGTCTCTCGCCGGCCCACCTGCGCGGCGTCGGCCGCCCAGCCTACCGGTGCCCTCCACGGGGCGGACTGGCATACTCGCCCCATGGAGGCGGCCCACGATCCCGGCGACCTCGGCGATGCGGGCGCCGCACCGTCCTTCTTCGACGTGGTCCTGCGGCAGCGGGCGTGCCGGCAGTTCGACGGCCGCCCGGTCGACGACGCCCTGGTCGCCCGCTGCCTGACCGCCGCCACCCACGCCCCCAGCGCGGAGAACCTGCAGCCGTGGGTCTTCGTCGTCGTCCGCGACGCCGATCAGCGTGCGGCCGTCGCCGACCTCACCCGTCGGGTCTGGCGGGAGGCGGGACGGCCCGCGTCGGAGGGACGCCTCGCACCCGGCCTGCTCGACGAGGTGGACGCCGGGGCCGAGACCGGCCTGGCCGGCGCCCCGGTCCTGGTGGTCGTGTGCGGTGACGCGACGGTGGCCCACCGGTCGACCCTGCCGTCCTCGGTCTACCCGGCCACCCAGAACCTGCTGCTGGCGGCCAACGCCCTCGGACTGGGCTCGGCGCTCACCACGCTGGCCACGCTGGCCGTCGACGAGCTCTCCGCTGTCCTCGGGCTGCCCGACCAGGTGCACCCGATGGCCGTGGTCCCTCTGGGCTGGCCGGCCCGACCACCCGGTCCCCCCCGCCGCAAGGCCGTCGACCGGGTGACCTACCGGGACCGGTACGGCACCGACTGGGCCTGACCTCTCCTACCCGATGACGGGGAGTATGCGCTCGCGCAGGAAGGTGAGCACGGCGTCCGAGAAGGCGTCGTTGCGGTCGCCGGCGATCATGTGGGCCGCACCGGCCACGTCCACCACGGTCGACCCGGGGACGGACTCGAGCAGCTGGTCGACGCCCTCCTGGGTGACCACGTCGCTGAGCAGCCCGCGCACGAGCATGGTGGGCACGCGGATGTTGCCCATCGCCGTGTTCAGCAGGTCGACCAGCACGTCCGGCACCGCCTCGTTGCGGCCCTGGCTGATGAAGGCCGGGTCCCAGTGCCAGAACCACCGCCCGTCGCGCTCGCGCAGGACCTTGCGCAGGCCGTCGGGGTTGACGGCCCGGGTGCGTTCGGGCGTGTAGGCGGCGATGGCCCGTGCCGCGTCGTCCAGGGTGTCGAACCCGCCGAGCCCCGACTCCATGAACGTCTTGATGCGCGCGATCCCCTCCATGTTGGTCTTCAGCGTGATGTCCACCAGCACCAGCCCGGACGACACCACCCGGTCGCTCGTCCCCTCGGCGTAGAGCGCGGACAGCCCGCCGAGCGACGCCCCCACCAGCACCGGGGGGCGCCCCAGGGCGTCGGCGACCGCCACCACGTCGCTGCCGAACGCGGTGAACGAGTAGTCGCCCCGGGGGGCCCAGTCGCTCTCGCCGTGACCCCGCAGGTCGAGCGAGACGGTCCGCCACCCCTCGTCGGCGATCCGCTCGGCCGCCGTGCCCCAGGCGTGCCGGGTCTGGCCCCCACCGTGGAGGAGCAGCACCGGCCAGCCGTCGGGGTCACCCCGGACGTCGGCCACCAGCTGCACCCCTTCGAATCCCGTGAAGACCACCCGTTCCGCGTCCAC
>CAZULR010000504.1:0-2122 GCA_964621235.1 uncultured Acidimicrobiaceae bacterium | reverse complement strand
GTGATGTTGTCGCTGCCCCCGTGGGTGCGGGCGGCCCGGACGAGCAGGTCGGCGGCGATCTGCGGGTCGGGCACGGTGGCCAGGACCTCGGCGATCTGGGCCTCGTCGAGCTCGTTGGTCAGACCGTCGCTGCACAGCACGAACCGGTCCCCCCGGGCCGGCTGGATCCGCCACAGGTCGACGGACACGTCGTCGGCCACGCCCAGGGCGCGGGTGAGGATGTGGCGGTGGGGGTGCACTGCGGCCTCGGCCTCGCTGAGCTCGCCACTGCGGACCATCTCCTCGGCCAGGCTGTGGTCGACGGTGATCTGCGAGAGCTGGCCGTCGTGGTAGCGGTACGAGCGCGAATCGCCGACGTTGACGAGGGCGAGGACGTCGCGGTCGTCCTCGTTGACCAGGGCCGCCGCTGTCATGGTGGTGCCCATGCCCCGCAGCTCGGGGTTGTCGAGGCTGTGCTCGAACACCACCCGGTTGGCCTCGGTGACGGCCTCGGACAGTCCCGCCCCGGTGGGCTTGATGCCGAAGGCGCGGGTCAGGGTATCGACGGCCAGACGTGCCGCCACCTCTCCCCCGGCGTGGCCGCCCATGCCGTCGGCCACCGCGAACAGGGTGCCCGTCTCCACGGCGAGGTCCTGGTTGACCGACCGGACCAGTCCGGTGTCGGTCGCCGATCCCGAACGGAGCAGCGTCATGTCAGCGCCCCACCTCGAATACGGTGCCGCCGACCTGGAGGAGATCCCCCTTCTGCAGCTTGGTCCGCTCCTCGATGCGGACGGTGTTGACCCAGGTGCCGTTGGTCGAGCCCAGATCCTCCACCCACAGGTCGCCGTCGAGGCGGAACAGGCGGGCGTGCAGGTTCGAGGAGTAGGCGTCGTAGTCGATGGGAACCCCGCAGCCGGGTGCCCGACCCACGGTCACCTCCTCGCCGACGTCGTAGACCCGGCCGGCCTGGTCGTCGGGACGTATGACGTGGAGGCGGAGGCTGCGCCGGCGCTTTCCGTCCACCACCGGGTCGACGTCACGGCCACGCCGACGCTTGCGCTTGAGGGGACGGACCTCGACCCACACCGCCCGCACGACCCACATGAAGAACAGCCAGAGCAGGAGGATGACCCCGAACTCCAGTGCACGCAGGACCGGGGTGTTGTCGACCGGTACCGGGGCGGCTGCTGCGGCGAGGATGGTGATCAAGGCCGGGTGCTCGGGCTCACGAAGTCTCGAAGCGGAGCACGGTGGTGCCGATGACGATCTGGTCGCCGTCGGAGAGCACCCGCTCGCGGATGGTGGCTCCGTTGACCCTGGTCCCGTTGGTGGAATTCAGGTCGACCACCACCACGTCGTTCCCGGAGCGCCGGATCTCGGCGTGGCGACGGCTGGCGTTCGGGTCGTTCACGACGATGGTGCTCTCAGGCAGTCGCCCGATGGAGATCGGCTCCGGGCCGAGCACCACCCGCATGCCGTCGGCCAGGACCACCGAGGCGGCGGTCAGGCCGGCCGGTCCCTCGTGGACGTCCGACACCACGGCGAAGCGGCCCCGGCGCTGGCGGGGGTCCTCGACCACGGAGACGGTGACGGGGCCGACGAAGACGTAGTCCTCGGTGCGGGCGTGCTCGCGGGCGGCCTCCTCGAGCTCACGGACCAGGGCGTCCAGGAAGCTCTCGAAGCGGTCGAAGTCGGATGCCGACAGGTGGACGACGAAGGCATTGGGCGCGATGAGGCCATGGACGCCGAGGCGCCGCTTCAGGTCCATCTCCCGGGTCACCCGTCGGCCGATCTCCACGGGATGGAGATCGCCCCGGAAGGCCTTGGAGAGCGTGCCGTCGACCATGCGCTCGAGGCGCCCTTCGAACTTCTGCAGTCCCATGTCGGCGTCAGCCTACCGGTGTCTACCCCCTGGTAGGGGGTACGGTCCGGAGACGGGGCACCTGTGGTTGCGGGGTCCGACCCCGTGGGCCGACGGGGGGGGTGTCCCGGAAGGTCCGCCCGGAGGGGAGCGTGCCTCCGGGGACGGTGCCGAAGGTGGTGGGGCCGCGATCGGAGGGGTCCGGATCTTCGGGTAGCCTCTACCGGTCGCTCGGGCGAGTGGCGGAATTGGCAGACGCGCAGGATTCAGGTTCCTGTG
>CAZULR010000503.1:0-2131 GCA_964621235.1 uncultured Acidimicrobiaceae bacterium | reverse complement strand
AGCGGACCCCCGGCTACGCCTCGGCCGACTGGGCGACCAAGGCGGTCGCCGCCGTAGTCGCCCACGCCGACACGCTGGCCGCCATGGTGATCGAGCCCCTCGTCCAGGGCGCGTCCGGGATCCTCGTGGCCGACCCCGGGGACCTGGCCCTCGTCGGCCGGGCCTGCCGTGAGCACGGGGTCCTGCTGATCTGCGACGAGGTCGCCACCGGGTTCGGCCGGACGGGCCGCCTGTTCGCCTCCGAGTGGGCCGGCCCCGACTTCCGCCCCGACATCGTCTGCCTGGGCAAGGGCATCTCGGGTGGCTATCTCCCGCTGTCCGCCACCGTGGTGGCCGCACCGGTGTTCGAGTCGTTCCTGGGGGAGGACCTCGGGACGGCGACCTTCTACCACGGGCACTCCTACGGCGGGAACGCCCTGGCCTGTGCCGTTGCCCTGCGCCACCTGCAGCTCCTCGACGAGTGGCGTGTGCTCGACCACGTCCTCGAAGTGTCCGGCCACCTGGGGGCGCGCCTCGACTCGACGATCGTGGGTCGGAGCGGTGTGGCCGAGGTGCGCCGACGGGGCCTGATGGTCGGGGTGGAGCTGGCACCGCCGGAGGGCGCCGTCCGCTGGGGTCGGCGTGTGTGCGCGGCCGCCGTCCGCCGGGGTGTGCTGCTGCGGCCGCTGGGCAATGTCGTCGTGCTCATGCCGCCGCTCACCAGCACGGCCGACGAGCTCGACCGGGTCGTCGACGTCCTGGCCGCATGCATCGACGAGGTCGCCGCCGAGGACGCCCGATGACCACGGCACCGGGGTCGGCGTGGGGCCAATGGGTCGAAGCCGCCTGCCAGCAGGTCGAGGCCGCCGGGCGCTGGCGGTCGCCCAGGGTCTTCGACGCCCGGGGGCACGACGGGCTGCTGCACACGGCCACGTCACCGGCGCGCCCGGTGGTCTCGTTCGCGTCCAACGACTACCTCGGTCTGGCGTCGCACCCCGACGTGGTGGTCGCCGCCCATGAGGCACTCGACCGGTGGGGCAGTGGTGCCGGCGCGTCGCGCCTGGTGACCGGCTCCCGGCCCGTGCACCACGACCTGGAGTTGGCGCTGGCCGAGTGGAAGGGGACCGAGTCGGCGATCGTGTTCCCCACCGGGTTCGCCGCCAACCTGTCGGTGCTTTCCGTGTTCGCCGTCGACGGTGTCGTCGTCCACTCGGACGAACTCAACCACGCCTCGATCATCGACGGCTGCCGCCTGGCCCGGGCGGACGTGCGCATCGTCCCCCACTGCGATCTCGACGCCCTCGATGCGTCGCTGGCGTCGGTTGCCGGGCGCTCGATGGTCGTCTCCGACACCGTGTTCTCGATGGACGGGGACGCGGTCGACCTCGAAGGGCTGTGTGCCGTGAGCGCCCGGCATGGTGCCCTGCTCGTGCTGGACGAGGCCCACGCCGTACTCGGGCCCGACCTGGAGGTGAACCACAGAGCCGACGTGCTCCGGGTGGGGACGCAGTCGAAGACACTCGGTTCGCTGGGGGGCTTCGTCGCCGGTCCGAACCGTTTCGTCGAGCTCCTGGTCAATCGGGCCCGCCCCTACATCTTCACCACGGCCCCGACCCCGGCCGACGCGGCGGCGGCGCTGGCCGCCGTCGGTATCGTCCGCTCGACGGAAGGTGATGCCCTGCGTGACCGGCTGCACCGTCACATCGCCCAGGTGGCGCGCGCCGCGGGGCTCCCGGGTCACCCGTCCCCGATCGTCCCCGTGATCGTCGGGGCGGAGGACGACGCGGTGGCGTCGTCGGCCGCACTCCTCGATCGGGGGCTGTGGGTGCCGGCCATCCGTCCGCCCACGGTGCCACCGGGCACGTCCCGCCTGCGCGTCACCCTGTCGGCCACCCACACCGACGAGCAGGTCGACCGACTGGTGGCCGGCCTGGCCGAGGTGTGTCCGGCCGGGGCCACCGGTGGGCACGCAGGGATCAGGCGGGGAGTCGACAGTGCGGCCTGAGCGGCTGGTCGTGGTGTGCGGCACCGGGACGGAGGTGGGCAAGACCTGGGTGGCGGCCCGCCTGCTCACCGAGCTCCGGTCCCGCGGCATGACGGTGGCGGCCCGCAAGCCGGCCCAGTCCTTCGACGTCGACAGCCGCGGCGCCAG
>CAZULR010000502.1:0-2143 GCA_964621235.1 uncultured Acidimicrobiaceae bacterium | reverse complement strand
GCCTCGGCGCTCGGGTTCGACGACGTGCTCGCCACCCGCTACCAGGAGATCGACGGGCGCTACACGGGTCGGCTGATCGGCCGGTTCGTCTGGGGCACCAACAAGCGGGACGCCGTCCGCGACTGGGCCGGGGAGCGCGGCATCGACCTCGCCGACTGCCACGCCTACTCGGACAGCTTCTTCGACGTGCCGCTCCTGTCGGCGGTCGGCAGTCCGCACGCCATCAACGCCGACCCCCGCCTGGTGGCGGTGGCCATGGCCCGGCGGTGGCCGCTCGAGCACTGGGACCGCCCGCCCGGCGTCCCCTCAGTGATCGGGCTCGAGCCCTACCACCTGCTGCGGCCGTTCATCCGTCCGGAGTCGTTCCCGTACGCGCGCTTCAGCGTCAACGGCGTCGAGCACGTGCCCCACGAGGGCCCGGTGATCCTGGTGTCCAACCACCGCAGCTACTTCGACGTCGCCGCCCTCGCCCTCGTGGCCGCCCGGCTCGGCCGACCGGTGCGCTTCATGGGCAAACAGGAGATCTTCGACGCGCCGGTCGTCGGGCAGCTGGCGCGGGCCCTCGGGGGGATCCCGGTGGACCGGGGGAGTGGCTCGGGCGACCCGATGCGCCGGGCCACCGCCGCGCTGCACGCCGGCGAGGCCGTGATCGTCCTCCCCCAGGGCACCATCCCCCGGGGCGAGGCCTTCTTCGACCCCGTCCTCCACGGCCATACGGGGGCGGCCCGCCTGGCGGCCGAGACCGGTGCGCCCGTCGTCCCGATCGGGCTGTGGGGCACGGAGAAGGTGTGGCCCCGTGCGTCCAAGGTACCGAACATGACCACGTTGCAGCACCCACCCCGCGTGACCGTTACCGTCGGGCCTCCGGTGACGCTCGGTCTGGCCGACGCGGTCACCGACACGCGCACGCTGCTCGATGCCGTGGCCGGCCTGCTGCCGGACGAGGCCCGCCAACGCCACGTCCCCACCGACGAGGAACTGGCCGCCACGCGCCCCTCCGCGTGACGGTCCGGGTCACCCCGGCGGTCCCCGCACGCCCGCGCTCGACGAGGACCGCCCTCGCCTCGGCGGCCGTCACCGGCGTCAACCGCTTGTCCCGGGCCCTCGGACGCGGCAGCGGCACCGTCGCCGGTGGCCGGGCGGGGCTCTTGGTGGACCCCGGGCTGCTGGCGGCCGTGGCCGCGGGCCGGCGCGTCGCCCTGGTGACGGGCACCAACGGCAAGACCACCACCACCCGGCTCCTGGCCGCCGGCCTGGCCGGTCCCGGCGTCGCGGTGGTCAGCAACGACACCGGCGCCAACATGCCGGCCGGCCATGTCGCGGCCCTGGTCGGCGCGCCGTCCGCGGAGGTGGCCGTGCTCGAGGTGGACGAGGGCTACCTCGGCCGCTGCATCGCCGAGACGGCCCCCGAGGTCGTCGTACTGCTCAACCTGTCACGTGACCAGCTCGACCGGATCGCCGAGGTCCGGATGCTGGTGGACCGCTGGCGGGCCGCGCTGGCCGCGCTCCCGGCCCGGCGGGACGGTGACCCCGGCACCGTCGTGGTGGCCAATGCCGACGACCCGATGGTGGCCTACGCCGCGTCGACGGCCCCCGAGGTCCGCTGGGTGGGCGCCGGGCAGGTGTGGCACGACGACGCCGTCGGCTGCCCGGCATGCGGCGGCCGGATCGGCTTCGTCGAGGGCGGCGGCTGGTCCTGTGACCGGTGCGACTTCGCCCGGCCGGACGTGTCGGCCCGGGTGGACGACGACGAGCTCGTCCTGGCCGACGGCACCCGCCACCCGATCCGCATCGGGCTTCCCGGAGGGTTCAACCGGGCCAACGCCGGGATGGCCGCGGTGGCCGCCGCCGTCCTACTCGCCCGCACGGACGAGGGGGACGTGGACACCGCGCTCGGACGACTCGACGGTGTGACCGAAGTGGCCGGCCGGTTCGCCACGATCGCCCGGGCCGGGCACCCGGTGCGCCTCCTGCTGGCCAAGAACCCGGCCGGCTGGACCGCCATCTTCGATCTGCTCGACGAGACGGGCGACCCCGCGGACGAGGTGGTGCTGTCGGTCAACGCCCGGACCGCCGACGGATTCGACACCTCGTGGCTGTGGGACGTCCCCTTCGAGCGGCTGGTCGGCCGGGCCGTCGTGGC
>CAZULR010000501.1:0-2149 GCA_964621235.1 uncultured Acidimicrobiaceae bacterium | reverse complement strand
ACGTGTAACACATGGCCGCGGCCTGCCGCTCGTCGAGCCGGGGCCAGTCGTAGCCGGGCTCCTCGGCGGCCAGCAGGGACTCGTAGTCCAGCGTCTCCCCGAGGGCCGACGTGTCCCCGGCGCCGACCGTGATGATGTGGCGCACGGTCGGGATCTGGTCGCGCACCCGGGCCAGCAGGCCGGCGATGGAGGCGTCGCAGATGATGACCTGGTCCTCGGCGTGGTTGATGACGTAGGCGAGCTGCTCCGGGAAGAGTCGGAGGTTGAGGGTGTGGAGCACCGCGCCCATGGCCGGAACGGCCAGGTAGGCCTCCAGGTGGGTCTGGTTGTTCCAGAGGAAGGTGCCCACCCTGTCGGAGTCGCCGATACCGAGTCGCCCGAGCGCCGTCGCCAGCTGCTCCGAACGACGCGCCACGTCGGAGAAGGTGGCCTCCACCGAGTCGGCCTCCGGGCTGGTGATGGTGACCACCCGACTGGGGCCATAGACCTGCTGGCCGTGGCGAAGGATGCCGCTGATCAGCAGCGGCCCGTCCTGCATGGTGCTGAGCATGGTGCTTCCTCCCCCGTCCGTCACGTGCGGCGGACGCCCGAGTGTACCGAGCGCTCGCCCGTGGGCCCCGTTGCCCATGACCCGACTCCCCCGCCGGTCACGCCGGAGGGATTCAAGGACTGCGTGTGACACGACGGCCCCTTCCGACGATGGGGAGGGTGCAGCGCGTGCCGGAGGGACGTCCCGTCCGGCGGAGAGGGGCCACCACCGACCCTGGACAGTCCAGTTGCACGTCCCGAGTGACCACCCAGCCATGCCTCTCCCCTTCAGCAACCTGGTGTTGGTCGCGCTCGCCGTCGGTGGCGCCACCACCGCCGCGCGGCGGCGTACCGACGAGGTCGTGCTCCACACCCACCGGGGCCCGGGCTCGGTCGCCGGCCCCCTGTCCCTCGCCGTCGTCGCTCGGTTGCGGGCCCGTGAGCCCGACCCGACCTGGCGCCTGGCGGAGGGTCCGGACAGCTATGTCGCCGGTGAGTCCTCGACCGTCAACTCGTTCGTGGACGACGGCGAGGCGTGCGCACTTCACCAGACGCCCATTGGCGGTCGTGGGGCCGTCGGGCCGACCCACCGTCGTCGCCAACGCCGAGACGGTCGCCCAGCTGGCGGTGGTCGCCCGGAACCGTGCCGTCACCTGCAACTCCCTGGGTGCGCCGTCCTCCCCCGGCCGGCGCCTGGTGACCCTGTCGGGCGCCGCCCCCCGTCCGGGCGAGGTCCTGGAGCTGACCGGCCCCGGGCACCGTCGGCGACCTCCTGACGCCGGCGGTCTGACCGCGGTGCCGGCGGCCGTCCTGGTCGGCGGGTTCGCCGGCCCCTGGGTGACGGGCCACGAGGCGCGGCAGACCCCGTTCGCCCGGGAGTCCCTCCAGTGCGTGGGAGCCTCGCCGGGGCGCGGACTGTTCGGCGTCCTCCCCCACCAGGCCTGCCCACTGCTGGAGACCGAAAGGACCGTCCGGTACCTGGCCGGCGAGTCGACGGTCCGAGCCTCGGGGGTACGCCGGGCTCGTCGGCCTATCCTGGGTCTGTGAACACGGAGCCCCAGGTCACGGCCTATGTCGCCGGGCTGCCCGAGCCGGACCGCTCGACCATCGCCGCGTGGCGCGACCTGTGTCGGGCACTCCCGGACGGGTTCACCGAGGCGTTCCGCTACGGCATGCCCTGCTACGTCCGTGCCGACGAGGCGGAGCTCGGATTCAAACGGCAGAAGCGCTACCTGTCGCTGTACGTCACCCGCACCGACGTCGTGGCCTCCCACCGGGACCGGCTGGCCGGGTACTCGGTGGGCAAGGGTTGCATCCGGTTCCGACTCGGACGTCCGACCGACCTCGACCTGGTGGCCTCGCTGGTGGCCGCCACCGGCGCCACCACCGGACCCGTCTGCTGAGACCCATGGCCCGGTGGGCCGACGCCGCGACGGATCACCCCTTGTTCCCGGCGCCGGTCGGTGGTGGACTGGGCCCGACCCCGACGCGTCGACCGTGTCGCCGACGTCGTTCCCTCTGAGCACGCCGCTCACCACCTCCCCTCGATCCGAGGAGCCCCGATGGGCAGACTGGTGGGCGTCGTCGCCCTGTCCTGCATCGCCGCCGTGCTCGGTGTGGC
>CAZULR010000500.1:0-2151 GCA_964621235.1 uncultured Acidimicrobiaceae bacterium | reverse complement strand
GTATCGCCCCATGGCCCACCCCCCCGCCGTTGGGGACTACCCGCGTCCGGGCCCGGGTGGCGGCCCACGACCCGGCGGGTGGGCCTCCGGACGCCGGGCTCCCCCGGGCGACCCGGGCCGGCCGGCCCGTCGGCTCACTTCCCCAGGGCCGCCAGCTGTGCCTCGAGGTCCTCGGGCAGTTCCGACGTCCAGCTCATGCGCTCCCCCGTGCTCGGATGGTCGAAGGCCAGTGCGTAAGCGTGGAGGAACGGCCGGGTGACGGTGGCATCCGGCAGGGACCGGCCCTGGCTGTAGGGCTCGTCCCCCACCACCGGATGGCCGATGGCCGCCAGGTGGACGCGGATCTGGTGGGTCCGGCCGGTCTCCAGGGTGGCGCGCACCACCGTGGTCGGCGCCGGCGTGGTGTAGCGGCCCTCCACCTCGTAGCGCGTCCGGGCCTCCTTGCCCTTGCGGGAGACGGCCATCCGGGTCGGTGAGCTGACCGACCGGCCGATGGGCGCGTCCACCAGTCCCGAGTCGCCCTCCACCGTCCCGAGCACGAGCGCCCGATAGGTGCGCGACACCGCCCGCGCAGACAGCTGGCCGACCAGTGACTCGTAGCCGGCGGGGGTGCGCGCCACCACCATCAGCCCCGAGGTCCCCCGGTCGAGCCGATGGACGATCCCCGGACGGTCGATCTCCGCGCCCACGGCGTCCGGCAGGTCCGCCAGCTGCGGGTAGCGGGCCAGCAGCCCGTGGACCAGCGTTCCGGTCGCGTGCCCGGCGCCGGGATGGACCACGAGCCCGGCCGGCTTGTCCACCACGATCACGTCGGTGTCCTCGTAGACCACGACGACGTCGACGGTCGGGTCGGCCACCGGACCCTCCGGACCGTCGTCGTCCGGGCGGTCCACCACCAGCAGCTGCCCCTCGTGGAGCGACGCGCTCCGGCTCGAGACGACCCGGCCGTCCACGACCACCCGGCCGGCGGACACCAACGCGTCCACCGCCGACCGCGACACGTCCGCCAGCAGGGCCACCGCCCGGTCGACGCGCACGCCGTCGAGGGAGGCCGGCACCGTCACCCGCAGCTCGCTCACGTCCGGCGCCCATCGAACAGGATCGAGAGGACGAGCAGGATGCAGCCGACCGTGATGCACGAGTCGGCCACGTTGAAGCTCGGGAAGAAGTGGAAGTCGACGTAGTCCACCACGGCGCCGTGCTGGCCCCGGAAGAACCGGTCGGACAGGTTGCCGAGGGCGCCTCCGAGGATCAGGCCCAGGATGGCGGCGCGTCCCATGGTCGGAGCCCGCCACACCATGACCAGCAGGACCGCCACCAGCGCGATGGCGACGACGACCAGGATCCCGGTGTCGCCCTGGAAGAGGCTGAAGGCCGAGCCCGTGTTGTAGGAGAGGGCGAAGTCGAGGCGCCAGACCACATGGACGGGCCCGGCGCTCAAGCGGTCGACGGCCCACCACTTCGTGAGTTGGTCGACGAGGACGACGAGGGCCACGACCCCCACCGCGACGGCCAGGCGGGCCGGGCCGGTCGGGGCGGCCCCGTCGTGGTCGTCCGCGGTCACCACGGCGGGCTCACCGGTCAGCGCCGTGACAGGCCACCGCTCTTGCAGGCGACGCACAGGCGGGCGAACGGCAGCGCCTGGAGCCGCGCCTTGGGGATCGGCTGGTAGCAGCGCTCGCAGCCGCCATAGGTCTTGCGGTCGATCTTCTTCATGGCGTCGTCGATCTCCTCGACGGCCGCCGTGGCCTGGGCCGACAGGGCCAGGTTGCGCTCGCGGTCGACGGTGACCGTGCCGCCCTCGCCCGACTCCTCGTCGAACTGGACGTCACCGGGCTCGCGCTCGAGGGCCAGCGAGTCGGCCTCGGCCCGCAGGTCGTCGGCCTGGCGCTGGTAGACCTCCCGCTCCTCGAGCAGCAGAGCACGCTGCTCGTCGAGGAACTTGGTATCCGAGGCGTAGGGGCCCCGGGTGGGCTTGGCCGGCTTGGGCGGTGCCGCCGGCCGGGCTGGCGCCACGGCCTTGGCCGCAGCGCCCAGCTTCCGGGCCGGCTCGGCCTTCTTGACCGGGGCGGCCGTCTTCTTGGCCGCCGGGGCCTTCTTCGCCGGGGCCGCCTTCTTGGCCGGGGCCGCCGGCTTTCTGGTCGGAGTCTT
>CAZULR010000499.1:0-2152 GCA_964621235.1 uncultured Acidimicrobiaceae bacterium | reverse complement strand
ACGGCGACCTCGAGCTCCTGTTCGCCAACGAGGAGGAGGTGATGATGCTGTTCGGGGCCTCGTCCTTCGACGCCGCCGCCGACGCCGTCGCCGAGACGGGCGTGCTCGCCGTGCTCACCCGGGGCGCGCGGGGCTCGGTCGTGGTCACCCCCTCCGGGTCCATCGAGGTCCCGGCCGCACCCGTGGACCGGGTCGTCGACACCACGGGAGCGGGCGACCTGTTCGCCGCGGGCTTCCTCTACGGCATCACCAACGGACTGGCCCCCGACCAGGCCGCCCGGCTCGGCGGGGTGTGCGCGGCCGAGGTGATCTCCCACGTGGGTGCCCGTCCCCAGGGCGACCTGCGGGCCCTCGCCCTGGAGGCCGGCCTCTTCGCCTGACTGTGAGGGTGGCCGGACGACGGCGGGCTGTCGTAGAGTCGACCCATGGGCCGGCCCACCGTGCACGCCGCGGCCACCTGCATGTTGGTGATCGGACTGGCCCTGGCGCCGGTGGGGATGGCCACCGCCGCAGGCGCCGCCACCACCGGACCCGCGGCCGGCGGGTCGGCGACGGTCACGGCCGACACCACCCCACCCTGCGACGCCGCCTGCCAGGCCATCAACGCCGGAGGGACGGCCCTGGTCGGTGAGCCCGGTGGACCGCCGGGCGCGATCGTCCTCGTCGACCGGAACGGTACGACCGCGGTCTACAGCTTCGGGACCTCGGAGGTCGGTGTCCCCGCGCCCATCACCCCGACCACCCATCTCCGACTCGCCAGCGTGTCCAAGATGTACAGCGGGGCCGTGGCCCTCGCCCTCGTCGCCCAGGGCGAGCTCCGGCTGTCGGACCCGGTCAGCCGGTGGGTCCGGAACCTGCCCGCCGCCTGGCGGCGGGTGACCCTGGCCGAACTGCTGCAGCACACCAGCGGCATCCCGGACTTCATCCGCAGCTCCGGGTTCGTCGACGAGATCACCGCGAACCCCTACGACCCGCCGTCGCGCTTCGGCCTCGTCCGGCTGGCCTTCGACGAGAAGATGGCATTCCGGCCCGGGACGTCCTACGCGTACTCCAACACCGACAACGAGCTCGTGGCGCTCATGGTCCAGGGCGTCGCCCACCGCTCCTACGAGCACGAGCTCGCCGCACTGGTCACCGGTCCGCTGGGCCTGGCCGGGACGTCGCTGCCGCAGACCGAGGACCTTCCGGAGCCCTACGCCCACGGCTACCAGGTGGCGGCGGGCGCCGCGCCCGACGACGTGACCAACGGGTTCTCCGCCGGCTGGTCCTGGGCGTCCGGCGGGATCGTGTCGACGCCGACGGACGTCGACCGGTTCGTCCGCGCCTACGTCAGCGGGTCGCTCACCACGCCCGCGGTGCACGCTCGCCAGTTCACGTTCCGGGCCGGGTCGTCGGAGCCCCCCGGCCCCGGGACCAACTCGGCGGGCCTGGCCGTCTTCCGCTACCGCACCCCGTGCGGCACCGTCTACGGCCACACCGGGAACACCCTCGGATTCACCCAGTTCGCCGCGGCCAGTGCGGACGGCACCCGGTCCGTGGTGGTGCAGGTCAACGGGCAGGTGACGCCGGCGAAGGCGACGGAACAGGCCTTCGCCCGGCTGCTGGCGGTCGAGGGGTCGGCTGTGTGCGCGGCCCTGGCCCCATAGGCCGGACGGACCCGGTCCGGTCAGTCCTCGACGGGGTCGACCGGGCGGAAGTTGAAGGGCAGGTCGCCGATCCGGACCAGGAGCGAGGCGACCTCCCGTCCGAGGGGGGCCAGCGCCTCGTCCAGGCCGGCGAGGTCCTCGAGCATGGCCTCGTCGATGGCGCAGGAGCCCTCGTAGGACACCTCGATGGCGCACTCGGGGTCGTCGCCACCGGTCAGGAGCATCTGCTCGATGGTGGCGGGTCCCCGCACCAGTGGCTCGCCCAGCACGAGCAGCGACTCGGGCAGCGTGCCCAACAGGGGCTCGGCGCCGGGTACGCCGTCCAGACCCTGCACCCGGAAGGCGATCTCGACCAGCACCTCGGGCGGCTCGTCGGGGTCGTCGCCGATGGCCCAGCTCCGGTAGGAGGTCTGGCTCCAGGTCGGCCAGTCGAGGCTGGTGTCCACGCGGATCCGCGCCGGGCGCTCCTCACCGGGCAGGCTGTACGACGTCTCGAAGCTCACGTC
>CAZULR010000498.1:0-2155 GCA_964621235.1 uncultured Acidimicrobiaceae bacterium | reverse complement strand
TGTGGCGGCACTCGTGGCCCGGGCGGGCCCAGTTGGAGATCTCCTCCCACCGGTAGCCCGCTCCGGTGAGCATCCGCTCGGCCGCCTCGTAGCGGCCGGCCTGCACGTCGTCGTCAGGATGCCGGTCGGGGGTGCGGGCCAGCGGCGTGCCCGGCTCGACCGTCAGTGCGTAGGCGCTCAGGTGGGGTGGCGGCGACGCCAGCCCCAGCAGGTCGGACAGGCTCCGCTCCCAGTCCTCGTCACGCTCGCCCGACCCGCCCAGGATCAGGTCGAGGTTCCACGAGTCGAATGCCTCCCCGGCCACCAGGGCGGCGGCCGACACGACGTGCCCGGGTCCGTGCCGCCGACCCAGGCCCTCCAGGACGTGGCCCACGGTGGACTGCACGCCGAGGGAGATCCGGGTCACCCCGGCCGCCCGGTACGTGGCGAGGAGCTGTTCGGTCACGTCCTCCGGGTTGCACTCGACGGTGACCTCGGCCCCCGCACTGCGGGGCACCGCGTCGAGCACCTCGACGAGGAGGTCGGCCGGGAGCCGTGACGGAGTGCCGCCGCCGAAGAACACCGAGGTGGCGGGGGCCATCCCCTCCCGCTCCACCGCCCGTCCGATCTCGGTGGTGCACGCGGCCACGTAGGCCTCCATCAGGTGGTCCCGATCGGTGTACGTGGCGAAGGCGCAGTAGTCGCACCGGTGGCGACAGAACGGCACGTGGATGTAGACCCCGAACGGCGGCACCGTCACGCTCGACCCGCCATGGCGGCTGCGTCCTTGGCCTCCTGCCAGCGCTCCAGGGCCTCCACCCGCTCGACGGCATGGTCGACGATCGGCCCCGGATACCCCGGCGTCCCGTGCTCGGGCACGTGACGGGCCACATAGGCGCCGTCGGGGTCGAAGCGCCCGGCCTGCCGCTCGGGGCTGAAGATCCGGTAGAAGGGGGCCGCATCGGTGCCCGTGCCCGCCACCCACTGCCAACCGTGGTTGTTGGAGGCGAGGTCGCCGTCAACGAGGCGGTCCATGAAGTGGGCCGCCCCGCGCTGCCAGGGCAGGTGGAGGTCCTTGACGAGGAACGAGGCCGTCAGCATCCGTACGCGGTTGTGCATCCACCCCTCGGATTCCAGCTGGCGCATCCCGGCGTCGACGAGCGGGTACCCGGTCCGCCCGGCCGCCCACGCCGCGAACCGGGCGTCCGCCGCCGGGCCGGTGTCCGAGCGCAGGTGGGCGCCGACCGGCGACAGCGAGGTCCACGCGGAGTCCGGTCGGTGCCAGAGCACGTCGGCATAGAACTCCCTCCAGGCCAGCTCGGACCGGAACACCTCCCCCGACGTCCCGGCCGGCAGCCGGTCCAGCACCTGGCGCGGGTGGACAGTGCCGAACCGCAGGTGGGGCGACAGCCGCGAGGTGCCGGGCCGGTCGGGGCGGTCCCTGTCCTCGCCGTAGCTCGCGACTGGCCCGTCGAGGAAGGCCTCGAGGACGTCGGCCGCAGCGTCCTCCCCGGCCGGCGGCAGCGTCGCGGTGGCCGCGTCGACCTCCAGATCGGCCGGGGCCAGGGCACCGTCCACCCGCGCCCAGCGCACACCGGCGGGCGGGTCCAGTGGGGCGGGCCACCCATGTGCCGCCCACGCCCGGCGGAACGGCGTGAACACCCGGTAGGGGGCGTCGTCGCCGGTTCGCACCCGCCCGGGCGACACCGCATAGGGCGAACCGGTGCGCACCAGGGTCCGTCCCTCGGCCGCCAGGGCGTCGGCCACCCGGGCGTCGCGGCGCCGCCCGTAGGGCGCACAGTCGCCGGTGGCGTGCACCGTCGGGGACGCCACCTCGGCCGCCACCTCGGGCACGACCGCCTCGGGTCGGCCCCGGCGCAGGACCAGCCGGCCGTCGACGGCACCGTCCAAGACGGCGAGCGTCCGGGCCAGGTAGGCCCGGCGATTGGGCCCGCCGGAGCGGAGCAGCCCGTCCTCGACGACGAACAGGGCGAGGAGCGGCCGGCCGAGGGCCCGGGCCTCGTCCGCCGCCGCCACGAGGGCGGGATGGTCCGCCAGGCGGAGGTCCCGTCGGAACCAGATGACGACGGCGGGCGTGGTCACGCGGGCACGGCCCGCCTCGCTCAGGTGACCTGGCCGGCCCGGACGGACCGGAGCCGGCGGTCGAGGTGGGCCT
>CAZULR010000497.1:0-2156 GCA_964621235.1 uncultured Acidimicrobiaceae bacterium | reverse complement strand
GTCCCGGGGGGCGACGGTCAGCCGCGCCCGCAGTTCGGCTTCTTGCCGTGGTTGGCCTTCTTCTTGGCCCGGAGCTTGCGCTTGTTGGTTCGCTTAGACACAGTCCGGCAAGGCTAGTCGCTCCGCGGCGCGTGCGGCCAACGGGGCCCGGTGCCCCCGTGGGGCCGGACCGGGGGACGGGTCGGTGACGTGGCTCCTGCGTGACGGTGACGTCCTGGCCGCCGCCGAGGTCATGGACGGCTTCGGCGCCCGCGCCCGGGGCCTCCTCGGCCGGACCGGCTACGACGGGGCGATGGTCCTGTCCGGCACCCGGTCGGTGCACACGTTCGGGATGCGCTTCACGCTGGACGTGGCCTTCTGCGACCGGGACCTCGTGGTCCTGGACACGGCACGGGTCCCCCCGCTCCGCATGACGGCCCCGCGACGCGGCTGTCGCACCGTGATCGAGGCCGAGGCCGGCGCCTTCGAGCGCTGGGGCCTCCGGGCGGGCGACGTGCTGGAGTTGCGCGGATGACGGGGACCGACCCGCCCTCCGCCGGCGACACCGGCTCCCCGGACGACGACGGCACGCCGGAGTCCGGGCCGGACGGGGACGGTGCCCGGCCCGACCTCCCGGGGACCTCCGGCGGGGGAGCCCTGGTGGTGGTGGGGACCCCCATCGGGAACCTCGGCGACCTGTCGCCCCGGGCCGCGGGAACCCTGGCCGCGGCCGACGTCCTCTACGCCGAGGACACCCGGCACTCCCGCAAGCTCCTCAGCCACGCCGGGATCACCGGCGTGCCGATGCGCTCCCTGCACGAGCACAACGAGGACGACCGCGTCGACGAGGTGGTGGCCGCGGTCGCCGCCGGCCGCACGGTGGTCCTGGTCAGCGACGCCGGGATGCCCGCGGTGTCCGACCCCGGCGCCCGGGTGGCCGCCGCCGTGGCCGCCGCCGGGCTGACCGTCACCGTGGTGCCCGGGCCGTCGGCCGTGCTCGCCGCCCTGGTGTCGAGCGGACTGGCCACTGATCGCTTCTGCTTCGAGGGGTTCCTGCCCCGGTCGGGACGCGGGCGCGCCGACCGGCTGGCCGCCCTCGCCACCGAGCCCCGCACCTCGGTGCTCTTCGAGGCACCGGGACGGGTGGCCGCCACCTTGGCGGATCTCGGCGCCGTGTGCGGTGGCGACCGACGGGTGGCCGTGGCCCGGGAGCTGACCAAGCTCCACGAGGAGGTGTGGCGCGGCACCCTGGAGGGCGCGGCCGCATGGGCCGGCGCCGGGCTCCGGGGCGAGGTGGTGCTGGTCCTGGCCGGCGCCCCCGATCCGGGGGACGTCGAGGTGGACGAGTCCGTGCTCGCCGCGGAGCTCGACGCGGCACTGGCTACGGGTGCCCGGACCCGCGGGGCGGTCGACGAGGTGGCGGCCCGCCACGGAGTGCCCCGGCGTCGGGTCTACGAGTTGGCCCTCCGCTTGCGTGAGGGCGGCACGGCCCCGGCGGAGGAGGAATGACGGACGTCCGACGGGTGTTCCCACCTGGGGAGGCCGTGGGGCCCCGGACGGGCGTGTAACGCCGGGCCGGGGTGCCCGGACCGTACCCAGGAGCGGCCGGGCGGGCCGCCCAAGATCGCCAGCACCACCGACCCCAGGAGGACCACCGATGTTCGGACGCAGCACCAACCTCGACGCCAGCCAGGCACCCCCCATCGAGCCGGACGACGTGCCCGCGGGGCTCGACCGCGCCGCCTTCGCCGCCGGATGCTTCTGGGGGGTCGAGGAGTTCTTCCTCGCCGTCCCGGGGGTCGTCGACGCCGTCTCGGGCTACGAGGGCGGCCACGTCGACCGGCCCACTTACGAGCAGGTGTGCTCGGGTGCCACGGGGCACGCCGAGGCCGTCCTGGTCACGTTCGACCCGACGCGGGTGACCTTCGAGCACCTGCTCGAGGAGTTCTGGCGCCACCACGACCCGACGACCCTCAACCGTCAGGGGCCGGACCACGGCACCCAGTACCGCTCGGCCGTCTTCGTGCGCAACGAGGCCCAGGCGGAGGCGGCACGGGCCTCGCTCGACGCCTTCCAGGCCCGCTTCAACCGGCCGATCGTCACCGAGGTGACCGACGCGTCCACGTTCTGGCCGGCCGAGGCGTACCACCAGCGGTACACCGAGCGCACCGGCCGGG
>CAZULR010000496.1:0-2156 GCA_964621235.1 uncultured Acidimicrobiaceae bacterium | reverse complement strand
AAGATGTCTCTGCCGATCCAGGCGTAGGGCAGGTCCACCCCCAGCCGCTCGTTGACCGTCCGGTACGCCTGGACCCGGGCGCCATGGTCGAGGGTCGAGCGACCGACGAGGAACGCCTGCTCGATGGCCGGGTCGGAGTTGCGGGCGAAGTTGAGGCCGACCGTCCCGATGGGCTGCACCGTGGTGGTGCTCAGCCACGGATAGTTGAGGTCCGGGTTGACGGCACCGAATTGGGCCGACGGGACAGCCTGGTACTCGCCGGTGAGCAGGTCGATGATGGCGTCCGCCTGCTGGACGATGGTGATCGAGACGTCGATGCCGGCGCTTCCCCACATCTGCTGCACGACCTGCACGAGCTGGACCGTGCGGGGGTCGGACGAGGTGCTGATCTGGATCGAGGGGGTGCCGTGCTCCGCCGCGTACTGTTGCACCAGCGCCTTCGCTCCCGCGGCGTCGTGCGTCGGATAGGCCGGGTGGCCGGCGTAGGGCGACCCGGGCAGGAAGATGCCGTCGATGACCTGGACCGATCCGTCACCGAACACCTTCTGGATGGCCACCTGGTCGGTCGCCTTGGCGAGCGCAGTGCGGATCCGCAGGTCGTCGGTCGGGGGACGGGCGCAGTTGAGGAGCATGAACCCCATCGTCGGTGAGCCGATCACGGGCGACGTCTCGAAGAGTGCCTGGTAGCCGGGCATCCCGTCGAAGTGGGCGAACGTCTTGGCGTCGATGGAGACGAGGGCGTCGATCGCCCCGGTCTTGAGCGAGTCCTCCCGCTGGGTGGTGTCCACGATGGGTCGGAACGTCACCTGGTCGAGGTAGGGCAGGCCCTGCTGCCAGTAGTGCGGGTTGCGCGTGGCGGTGAAGTGGCTGTTCGGCTGCCACGAGCCGTACACGAACGGCCCCGTGCCGACGGGTGTCGCCGTCGAGGACGCCGCCTGGTCCAGGGTCACCTGCGCCACGATGTACCCGGCCTGGGTGGTGAGCCCGGCGGCGAAGCCGGTGGCCGGGGACTTCAGCCGGAAGACGACCGTGCTCCGGTCCGGCGTGGTGACCGAGGCGATCCCGGCCACCGCCCCGCTGGTGAGCGACGACGCGGCCAGTGCGTCGAAGTTGTGCTTGACCACGGTGGACGTGAGGTCGGTCCCGTCATGGAAGGTGACGTCCGGCCGCAGGGTGAGCGTCCACTCGGCATAGGTCGCATCGGGCGTCAGCGACTGGGCGAGGTAGGGCTGGATCGAACCGTCCTCGGCCACGGCCATCAACGGGTCGTAGACGGTGTTGGCGTACAGCAGGCCGTTGGTGTCCCAGCGGTTCTGCGACGGCGAGAACCCGTCGATCTCCGCCATTGTCCCGATCGTCATCGACCCACCCCTGGTCGGAGCGGCGGACGCGCCCGGGGTGGCGCCCGTGGACGAGGTGCTCCCATCGGCCGACGAGCACGCGGCCAGTCCCGTACCCGCGCCCCCGGCCAGCGCCACGGCGCCGACGGCGACGGCACCCCTCCCGAGGAACGTTCGGCGGTCCATGGCCGGTCCGGGCATCGGGTCCTCCTGGTCGGCACCCCCCAGCCGCCGGCCCACGGACGGCCCGGACCGGTCACTCCCCCCGGAGTCGGTGCGCCGCAAGCATGCCAGCCAGGATGCGGCGGTGCACGGGATGCGGCCGGCGTCATCGGTCCGCCGTCCGTGGGCACCATCGGCACCTCCTAGATTGTTGGGGTCACCAACCCCTGGAGGTCCAGTGCGCTCCCCGAAAGACTTCTTCCGACCGCTCGCCGTCGGGGCACCCGAGCCGGTGCGGGAGATCCCGTTCCGGCCCTCCCGGATGATCCACTTCTTTCCGGCGTCGAATCCGAAGATGGTGGCCAAGCTGCCCGACCTCGCCACCAAGGTCGACGTGCTGCTGGCCAACCTCGAGGACGGCGTGCCCGCCACCGACAAGGAGGCCGCCCGCCAGGGACTCGTGGACGTGGGGCGGACCGTCGACTTCGGCTCCGCCCAGTTCTGGACCCGCGTCAACTCGCTCGACTCGCCCTGGGGCCTCGACGACCTGGTGACGGCGGTCACCGAGGTCGGCGACAAGCTCGACGTCATCATGATCCCCAAGGTCGAGGGCGCCGAGGACATCCACTACGTCGACCGGCTGCTGGCCCAGCT
>CAZULR010000495.1:0-2160 GCA_964621235.1 uncultured Acidimicrobiaceae bacterium | reverse complement strand
ACGTCTCCGGCCTCGACGAGCGCACCCTGCTCGACGTGTTCGCCGACGCCCCGTCCACCGACCTGTCGGCCGGCCACCTCGACGACGGCGGCCCGTTGCTCGTGGACCTGTTGGCCGAGACGGGGCTGGTGGGCTCGAAGAGCCAGGCCCGGACGACCGTCACCCAGGGGGGCGCCTACGTCAACAACTCCCGCCAGGACGACGTCACCCGGCGGCTCACCGCCGCCGATCTGGTGGCCGGTCGCTACGTGGTCCTGCGCCGGGGCAAGAAGGACCACCACCTCGTCCGGTTCGCGTAGACCCCGGATCCGGCTGCCGCGGGGGGAGGCCCCGGGCCGGGGCCGTACACTTGCCGACATGTCCGCTCCCGGCAACCCCTCCGACACGTCGGCCGTCCGCCTGACCGCCGGCCTGCCCGAGACCGTCCTGCCCGCCGAGCCCGAGGCCGTGCGCCGTGCGCTCGCCGAGGCCTTGGCCCAGCCGGGGGAGCGGCGTCGACACGCCGTGTCCGACGTGGTGCGCACCGACCCCCGCTCGCTCGAGGCGTGGGCGGCCCTGGGCTCGCTCGCCCGTGACGACGTCGAGGCCTACGCCTGCTTCCGGGTCGGCTACCACCGCGGACTCGATGCCCTGCGGGGGAGTGGTTGGAAGGGGTCCGGCCTCGTGCGGTGGACCCGTGTCGAGAACCAGGGGTTCCTGCGGTGCCTCGACGGCCTGCGGTCTGCGGCCGGTGCCATCGGCGAGCATGCCGAGGAGGAGCGCTGTGCCCAGTTCCTGCGGCAGCTCGACCCGGCATGGAGCCCGGACCGGACCGGCTACCCCGCCTGATGGACGGCCCGGCGCGCCGGCGCGGTGGCCTTCGACCGGCACGCCTGGTGCCGACGGTCCTCGTGCTCGTGCTCGGCACCGCGGTGCTCGGCGGCTGTGCCGGCCAGGAGCAGTCGGGCGATCCCGCTCAGCAGGTGGCCACCTGGGTGAACGATGGTGGCGGCGGGTCGTCGGTCGGCAATCTGGAGGTCGAGGCCAAGAACATCGACCTCGCACTGGCCCAGCACAACAAGCCGGCGGCCGTCCGTGAAGTGTGCGCCCTGCTGAGCAACGACTCCCAGTCGGGGATCGGCAACCTCCCGACCCCGGACCAGGACCTGACCACCGAGCTCAACAACGCCTACATGGAAGGGACGGCCGCCGGGGACGACTGCTACAAGGGAGCGGACGGCAGCGCCGCCCTCCTGGCCAAGTCGGCGACCGAGCGGACCCGGATGGTCTCGTTGCTCGGGATCGCCGTCCAGCGGATGCGGGCGGTGATGGGCCGCACGCCGACGACCGATACGACGGTCCCACCGTCGGGCGGTGGCGACCCGTTCGCCGGTGGGACATGAGCGACCCCGGGCCCACCGGGGACGGAGAGGAGGCGGAGGACGCCTACGACAGGCTCCGTCGACGCGTGCTGTGGGCGCTCCCGACAGGACTGTTCGTGGTCGGGAGCCGCGCCGGTGACGACCGCAACCTCATGACGTGCAACTGGGTCCTGCAGGTGGCCACGATACCGAAGCTGGTGGCCGTCGCCGTCGAGGCGGGCTCGGTCACCCGCGGGCTGATCGAGCGGGGTGGCTCCTTCAGCGTGTCGCTGTTGGCGCGTTCGGACCGGGCTCTCGTGCGCCGCTTCGTGAAGCCGGTGCGGGACGTCGAGACCGACGGACGTGGCGTGGCCGTGCGCCTGCAGGGCGAGCCGGTCACGGAGGTCGGGGGCGGGTTGCCGGTCCTGACGGCGGCCGTGGCCTGGCTGACCTGCTCGGTGCGCTCGCTCACCGAGTGGGACCACCTGGTCGTCGGCGGGGCCGACCCGTCGGTGGCGAGCCACGTGCTCGTGGTCGGCGAGGTGGTCGGCGCCGGGGCCACCGACCGGTTGGGCGGTGCGTCCGAGGACGACACCGTGCTGTCGATGGCCGACACCCGCATGAGCTACGGCGGCTGACCGGGGCCATCGACCGGCCGCCCGATGGCGGGGCGTCAGTCCGAGGTCGGTCCGCCGGACGGGCGCAGGTCGACCCTCAGGACGAGCACGCCGTCCTCGACGGCGGCCTCGGCGTCGCCCAGCATGGCGTAGTCCATGAAGTCGGTCCGGGCCTGCTCGATGAAGCGCTGGCGGTCCGGTCC
>CAZULR010000494.1:0-2161 GCA_964621235.1 uncultured Acidimicrobiaceae bacterium | reverse complement strand
CCCACGACGCCGGCGTCGGATCGGCGACCCTCAACACGTCCCAGCAGGTCGGTGGTTCGATCGGCACGGCGCTGCTCAACACGCTCGCGGCAGGAGCGGCCACCGCCTATCTGGTCGGCAAGGTGCCCAGCCCGGAGGCGCTGCGCAGTGCCGCCCTCCACAGCTACACCACCGCGTTCTTGTGGTCCTCGGCGTTCTTCGTGGCGGGCGCTGTGCTCGCCGGCCTCATCTTCGAGAAGGGCAACCTCGGTCAACTGGCCGGAGCGGGCACCACCGGCGGCGAGCCGGTCCCTGCCGGCGCCTGAGCCCGATCCACCCGTGCCGACCACCCCGGCCGGTGGCATCATGCGATGCGAATCGTCGTCGAGCGAAAGGCCAACCATGCGCCACCGGACCACGGACGGTCGAGACCGGACACGTCCCGCCGGACGTTCCATCCCCACCCGGCAGCCCGGCCGGTGATCCTTGACCGGTTCGGTGTCGACGGCCGGGTCGCGGTGGTCACCGGTGCCGGCCTGGGCATCGGGAGGGGAATCGCCCTCGGCCTGGCCGAGGCCGGAGCCGACGTGGTGCTGGCCGCGCGGACCGAGGCCGACCTCGACGAGGTGGCGGGACGCGTGCGGTCACTGGGTCGGCACGCGCTCGTCGTCCCGACGGACGTGACCGCCGAATCCCAGTGCGTCGCGCTGGTCGATACGGCCGTGGAGGAGTTCGGCCGGCTCGACATCCTGGTCAACAACGCCGGCGGGGCCATGCCGCGCGCGGCCATGGACACCAGCGAGGGGTTCATGGCGCGGACCTTCGCGTTCAACGTCACGGCACCACTGACCCTCACAAAGCTGTCCGCACGACGGATGGTCGACACCGTCGGCTCGGGCGCAGTGATCAACATCTCGTCCCGTTCGGCTTCCATGACCCAGCCCATGTTCGTGGCCTACGGGGCCGCCAAGGCCGCACTCGACCGGATGACGAAGAACGTGGCCGCCGAACTCGCACCCCGGGTCCGTGTCAACGCCCTCGACGTCGGCGGTGTTGCCACCCGGTCGCTCGACATCGTGCTGACCGACGACGACCTCCGCCGCCAATTCCTGGCCGGGACCCCCATGGGTCGTCCGGGGGAGCCCGAGGACATCGCCTGTGCCGTTCTCTACCTCGCCTCCGACGCATCGTCGTGGGTGACGGGCAAGGTGTTCGAGATCGACGGGGGCACCGAGGCCCCGGCAATGGTCGTGCCGGTCGCACCGCTCGAGCCGGCACCGGGTGGGAGCGCGTGACCGGGGGGGACACCACCGCTGCCGGGCCGATGAGCGGGCTGTCGCACGTGCAGCTGCGGGTGACCGACGTGACAGCCAGTGCCCGGTGGTACGCCGATGCCCTCGGCCTTGAGCCGTTCCGCGCCGACACGGGCCACGGCTACGTGGCGCTGCGACACCGCCCCTCCGGGGTGGTCGTCGTCCTGACCGCCTCGCCGGCCCCTACGGCGCCCGACGCCGGGCCCCTCGACCACCTCGCCTTCGCCGTGCCCGATGCATCCGCACTCGAGGCGTGGGCCGACCACCTCACCGAGCTCGGCATCGACCACCCCGGTGTCGTGCCGGAGGGCGGCATTCCATCACTCCAACTGCGCGATCCCGACGGCACGGCGGTCGAGCTGGTGGCGCCGCGGCCCCGCCACGCGTGACCGACGAGGCCGCCTGACGGACGCGGCCGTGACCCCGGCGTCAGTACTCGGGTCCCCGGAGATGGCGACCCGCCGTCCCGGCCGGGCGGCGCGAGCCCGACCGGTACCCTGACGTGGCTGTTCACCCGCTGTGCCCACCCGCCCCGCTGCGCCCCGACCCGACGACAGGACGCCCATGGACCACGAGCTCGAACTCGGCATCGACACCTTCGGAGACGTGACCCTGGGGTCCGACGGCCAGCCCACCGGCGAGGCAAGGGTGATCCGCCACGTAGTCGAGGAGGGCGTCCTGGCCGACGCCGTCGGGGTCGACTTCATCGGAGTCGGCGAACACCACCGGGACGACTTCGCCGTCTCGTCCCCCGAGATCGTGCTGGCCGCCATCGCGGGGCGGACGGAGCGGATCCGGCTCGGGTCGGCGGTGACCGTGCTGAGCTCGGACGACCCGGTCCGCGTGTTCCAGCGCTTCGCCACGCTCGA
>CAZULR010000493.1:0-2174 GCA_964621235.1 uncultured Acidimicrobiaceae bacterium | reverse complement strand
CCTCGGTCGTCGAATACGTGAATGGACAGTCAAGTGGATCACCCTTTCTGAGCGGATCACAGCGAGCGAGCCGCATGATCACAGGAGATACGGCGATCGCACTCCCAGATGAGCCGACGGCATTCAGAATAAAAACATGCATTCCGTCGATCCATTGACTCTTCGGAGCATGACGGGGGACGGATGATAGATAGTGACAAGTCGTCACTGACCTGGGCTGAATGACCTCCCGCATGTGCTGCGGTTGCCCGCTCTTCCGTCGTTCGGGCCCCGAGCGAGTGCGCGCGGGGTCGGCGCGATCCATCCGTCCGGACCGCGGCGACGAACCAACTTCAGGGCCCAGTCCGGTCCTGGGACGCCGAGGAGGCTGCGATGGCGAGCATCGGAACACTCGACCGGAGGCCGGTCGACCGTCCGGGACGGCCGGACCCGGTGGGGGAGGGCACGCCACCCGCCGCGCGGGCCAGGCGCCCGACGCGACGGCATCTCCAGATCGCGCTGGGGCTCCTGTGGCTCCTCGACGGGGCGCTACAGCTCCAGCCGTTCATGTTCAGCCGACGCTTCGCCACCCAGGTCATCGCACCTGTGGCATCGGGACAGCCCGGCTGGGTCGCGTGGCCGGTGCGTCATGCCGCCTCGATGATCGGGGCCCACTCTGTGCCGGCCAACGTGGCGTTCGCCCTGGTGCAGCTGGGGCTCGGCGCGGCCTTCCTGGTGCGACGCACGGTGCGACCGGCCGTGGTGTGCTCGGTGGCCTGGGCGGTGTCGGTGTGGTTCCTCGGGGAAGGGCTTGGGGGTCTGGCCGGTGGGACGGCCTCGTTGCTCGCCGGAGCACCGGGTGCCGTCGCCCTCTACGGCGTCCTGGCGCTGGCGGCGTGGCCCGGGTCGGACGGAGCGGCCGGACGCGGCCGCCCGGTCGCGTCGTGGTTCCCGGTGGCCTGGGCCGTCCTCTGGCTCGACCTGGCCGTGGTCGCACTGCTGCCGGCGAACCGGTCGGCCGGAGCGGTCCGTGACCAGGTGGAGGCGACCGCCGGGCAGGTGCCCGGGTGGCTCGCACACATGGACCGCGTGCTCGGTGCCGATACCGGGCACCTCGGGCCCTGGGCCCCCGTCGCGCTCATCGCCGTCCCGGCCGTCATCGGGCTGTTGGGACTGGGCACGGCGCGGCAACGACGCCTCGCCGGCTGGGCGGGCATTCTGGTGGCCCTGGCGGTGTGGATGGTCGGTGAGGGACTCGGGCTCCTGCCCAGTGGAGCGGCCACCGATCCCAACTCCGGCCCGTTGCTGGCCCTGTGCGGTATCGCCCTACTGGGCGTCCGGGATCCGGCCCCGGAGCCGTCGGTGTCGTCGGCCGACGTCCCGGTCTGACGTCGGCCGACCGTCGGGCGCCGGTCAGGCGGTGGCGATCTGGATCAGGCGCCGGTGGTCGGTGTCGCGCCCGACGGGGGCGTTCCCCCACGGTGCCCGCCGTACCCTCCGTGGGTCCCGATGGCGCTCCAGTTGACGGTGGCGTGGGGATCGAGCGGGACGGTCTGGATGAGACCCAGGCACATCTCGTCCGAGGACCCGTCGCCCCAGGTCACGAAGTGGGCCGGCGCCTTGCGCAGGGCCGGCAGCTCCGAGGCGAGCGTCGGGTCGTAGGTGCAGGTGAACTGGACCTTGTCCCCGGGCTCGACCTTGACCCACTTCTTCAGATCGTAGGACCTCTGGTAGTTGAAGTCGTAGTTGGGCACGTTGAGGATGTTTGTCGCCTGCGGGGTACCGGGGTTGACCACCATGGTCATGCTCCGGCCGAGAAGGTGCATGTGGGCGGTGGTGCGCACGATGTAGCCGGGCTGGCGGATGTACTGCGTGCACGTCACCGAGTTGCCCTCGGGCGGGCTCGAGATGTTCTCGCCGCAGAGATCCTCGAGGATGTTCTGGAAGACCACGGCGCCGGCCCCGAAGCGCTGGGACAGGTACTGCAGCGACGCGTCGCGTGCGCACAGCGGATGGGCCGCGAGGTCGGCCGCCTCGGCCGCCGGGCACGGCATGTTGATCGGGGCGGGGTAGGGGGTGAGGGTGAGCGGCCGGAGGTTCGTGGAGGCCGGGACGGTGTTGAGCTTCACGCCGACCTTCACGGGCTTGTCACCCTGCAGGAGGTTGTAATGCACCTGCATGATGACGAGGCTGTG
>CAZULR010000492.1:0-2180 GCA_964621235.1 uncultured Acidimicrobiaceae bacterium | reverse complement strand
ATCCACCACGTGGCGTAGGTCGAGAACTTGAAGCCCTTGCGCCAGTCGAACTTCTCGACGGCGTGCATCAGGCCGAGGTTGCCCTCCTGGATGAGGTCCAGCAGCGGCAGTCCGGAAGCCTGGTACTTCTTGGCGATCGACACCACCAGACGCAGGTTCGACTGCACGAAGGTCTGTTGGGCCGACTCCCCCTGGAGGACGGTCCGGCGCAGCTCGCGCTTCTTGGCCGGGGTCAGGCCCTTGGGCGCCGCCTGGATCTGGGCGTCGGCCTCCCGCCCGGCCTCGATGGCCTGGGCCAGGCGGACCTCGTCATCTTTGGTGAGCAGGGGGTACTGTCCGATGTCGGTCAGGTACAGACGGACGAGATCCTCGTCGTCCCGCTCGAGCCGCTCCTTTGCCAAGATCACCAGGTCCTTCGGTTTCCCACCTGCGTGGGGGACGCTCCGCCCTCCGGAGGGACGCCCGCTGAGGGGGACCGACGGAGTGGGAGCGAATTCGGGCGCAGCGATCGCTGCACCAGCAGTTTAACGGACGCGTCAAGTCCCCCGAACGGCGCGCCCGGAGCACTGCGGCGGGCCCGTCGTCAGTCTTCGGGGACCCCGTCGGGAAGCGCCACCAGGCCGGAGTGGGCGCCGGCCGCCACGGCCACCGACTCGAGGTGCGCCTGGAACTCGTGCACGGCGGCCACGTCGTGGGGACGCTGCATCAGCCGCTGCACCAGCCGCTCGCCGGCCAGCCAGTCCTCGACCTCGTCGCGCAACACCAGGCGCAGGGCGCGCCGCAGCGGCGCATCGGCCACCGGGGCGGCCACCTGCAGGTGGCGCGTGTAGGTCGTGACCAGCCGCGGCAGCACCACCCGGTAGAGCCCGGCCAACCGGGGCAGCGCCCCCGGGCGCGGGGCGGGCACGCGGTCGGCCGGCGGCCACGACGACCCCGGGCCCGCCTCGGGCACCTCGATGCCGTCCAGGGCGGCGAACAGCGCGGCGGCGGCCGGTGACGGTCCGGTGAGGGCGTCCGGGTCGACGCCGGCCCGCACCGGGAGCCGGTCGGCGAACAGCTCGGCGTGCCAGGCGTGGCGCATGCTCTGGGCGTCGAGGCGGACCTGGACACCGGCCAGCGGGAGGTCGGACACCCAGGCGCCGAGGGTGGCATACAGGGTCGTCTCGATCCACCGGTACTCGCCGACGAGCGCGGCGGTCGTCTCGAGGGGGAGCGACACGCCCCCGCCCTCGGCGGAGGCGTCGTCGGCGAGGTCGTGCGGGAGCTCAGACAATGGAGGGGGTCCCGTCTGCCCGGGGCGCGTCCTGGGCCACCGAACGGTAGTGGTTGGTGATCGGCATGCGCCGATCCTTGCCGAACGCCTTCCGCGAGATCCGGACACCGGGCGGCATCTGGCGCCGCTTGTACTCGGCCCGGTCGACGAGGCCCACCACCCGGGCCACGACCGCGGGATCGAAGCCCTCGGCGACCAGGTCGTCGGCCGACCGGTCGCCCTCGACGTAGCCCGCCATCACCGGGTCGAGCACCTCGTAGGGCGGCAGGGACTCGTCGTCTCGCTGGTCCGGTCGGAGCTCGGCCGAGGGGGCCTTGACCAGCACCGACTCGGGGATGAGCTCCCGCCCCGCCCGGGCGTTGCGGTATCGGCAGAGCTCATAGACCAGGGTCTTGGCCACGTCCTTGATCACGGCGAACCCGCCGGCCGAGTCGCCGTAGAGGGTCGAATAGCCCGTGGCCATCTCGCTCTTGTTGCCCGTCGTCAGCACGATCCACCCGTTGGCGTTGGACAGGGCCATGAGCAGCACCCCCCGGATCCGGCTCTGCAGGTTCTCGTCGGTCAGGCCGGTCGGCTCGCCGCCCAGCAGCGGCGCCAGCGTCTCGGCCAGCGCGCCGTGGGCCTGTTCGATCGGGGCCCGGGCCAGGTCGATCCCCAGGGCCGTGGCCAGGGACTCGGCGTCGGACACCGAGCCCCCGCTCGAGTACCGCGAGGGCATGGCCACCCCGTGGACGTGCTCCGGCCCCACGGCGTCGACGGCGACCACCGCCACCAGCGACGAGTCGATCCCCCCGGACAGGCCGATGACCGCATCGCTGAAGCCGTTCTTGCTCAGGTAGTCCCGGGTGCCCAGCACCAGCGCCTCGTAGACCTCGGCCACGGGGTCGAGCACCGGCGCCACCGGTCG
>CAZULR010000491.1:0-2194 GCA_964621235.1 uncultured Acidimicrobiaceae bacterium | reverse complement strand
CTCCGCCAGGTGGCGAAGCCGGTCGACGACGTCGACGGTGCCCTGGTCAAGCTGGTCAACGACATGGTCGAGACCATGTACGAGGCCGTCGGCGTGGGCCTGGCGGCCCCGCAGGTCGGCGTGCAGCGCCGACTGTTCGTCTACGACCTCGACGACGGACCCGAGGTCATCATCAACCCGGAGATCGTGGAGTCGAGCGGCGAGCTGTACCACGACGAGGGCTGCCTCTCGATCCCCGGCCTCCGCATCGGCATCTACCGTCCCGAGACGGTCCTGCTGAAGGGGTACGACCTGGACGGCAACGAGTTGTCGATCGAGGCGGACGACTTCATGGGCCGGATGTTCCAGCACGAGGTGGACCACCTCGACGGCGTGCTCATGGTGGAGCGCCTCGACGACGACATGCGCAAGCAGGCGCTCCGGATCCTGCGGGACCGGGCCATGGGCCTCGACACCTCGGCCATGGAGGCCAAGCTGGTCTCGGCCGGTAGCGATCGCGAGGTCTGACCGCCCGCCGCCCGGTGGCGACCGCACCGACGGCGCCCACTAGCGTCCCCGCCATGGCGCGACTCGTCTTCCTCGGTACCCCCGACGCGGCCGTGCCGCCGTTGCGGGCCCTGGTCGCCGCCGGGCACGACGTCGCCCTCGTCGTGTCCCGGGCCGACAAGCGCCGGGGCCGGGGGTCCGCCCTCGTGCAGAGCCCGGTGAAGGCCGCCGCCCTCGAGCTGGGCCTGCCCGTCACCGACGACCTGACCCGGTGCACCGAAGTCGGAGCCGAGCTCGGCGTGGTCGTGGCCTACGGCCGGATCGTGCCGGTGGCCGTGCTCGACCGGCTCCCCATGGTCAATCTCCACTTCTCGCTCCTGCCCCGATGGCGGGGGGCGGCGCCGGTCGAGCGGGCGGTCCTCGAGGGCGACGCCGAGACCGGCGTCTGCCTCATGGCCGTGGAGGCCGGGCTCGACACCGGGCGGGTCTATGCCGAGGTGGCGACCGCCATCGACCCCGAGGAGTCCGTCGACGAGCTGCGCGCCCGCCTCGTCGAATTCGGCTGCCGCATGCTGGAGGAGCACCTGGCCGATGGCCGGGCCGGCCTGCCGGTCCCACGCGACCAGGAGGGCAACCCGAGTTACGCAGACAAGATCGACCCCCACGAGCTGGAGCTCGACTGGGACCTCCCCGCCCTGCAGCTGCGCCGGGTGGTGCGGCTCGGCCGGGCCTGGACGACGTTCCGGGGGAGGCGCCTGCGGATCCTGGCGGCGGGACACGCGGACGACGACGGCGCGCCCCTCGGCCCGGGGGCGTTGCGGGGCACCACGGTGGGAGCGGGGGAGGGGACACGGCTCGAGCTGGTCGAGGTCCAACCCGAGGGCCGGCGGTCGATGCCCGCCGGTGACTGGCTGCGGGGCGTGCACCTCGCCGCGGGCGACCGCCTCGGAACCTGACGGCCCGACTGTGCGGGGACCGGTCGCAGGTCGACGCGCCAAGCACCGATGGGGATCGCAGACCGGACCCCTAACGTGGCCCGGACGGCACGATCCGGTGCGGTTGCGACGAGGAGGCGAAGGGTCGACATGACGGATCTCCCCGGGGGCACGTTCACGATGGTCGAGGGGCTGTCGGTGACCCGGCTGGGCTATGGCGCCATGCAGCTCGCCGGGCCGGGCGTCTTCGGACCCCCCGCGGATCGCCCCGAGGCGGTCGCGGTCCTCCGCGAGGTGGTCGAGCGGGGGATCACCCATATCGACACCAGCGACTTCTACGGCCCTCATGTCACCAACGAGATCATCAGGGAGGCACTGCACCCCTACCCTGCGGACCTGCGGCTCGTCACCAAGGTGGGCGCACGCCGCGACGCCGACGGCGGCTGGCCGCACGCCCGTTCCCCCCGGGAGCTCCGCCAGGCGGTCCACGACAACCTGGACCACCTCGGCCTCGAGTGTCTCGACGTCGTCAACCTGCGGGTCGGCGGCTTCGACCGACCGGAGCCGGGCTCGATCGCCGAGCCGTTCGGGGCACTCGTCGAACTGCAGCAGGAGGGGCTGATCCGCCACCTCGGCGTGAGCACGGTGTCCGCGGAGCAGGTGGCCGAGGCGCAGTCGATGGCGCCGGTGGTGTGCGTCCAGAACTTCTACAACGTCGCCCACCGGGAGGACGACGCACTCGTCGACTCCCTGGCGGCGCAGGGCATCGCCTA
>CAZULR010000490.1:0-2202 GCA_964621235.1 uncultured Acidimicrobiaceae bacterium | reverse complement strand
ACGATCTTGTTGCGGAAGCCGATCAGGTACACGAGGTGGAGGCCCAGCCAGGCCAGCCAGCCCAGGGTCCCCCGCACGACCCGTCCGCTGCGGAACTGCGTGATAGCCGCCCGGCGCCCGATGGTGGCCATGATCCCCTTGTCCTTGTAGGCGAAGGGAGTGGTCGGCCGCCCGTCGAGCCGGGCCAGGATCTGGCGGGCGGCGTGCGCTCCGGACTGGAGAGCCACCTGGGCGACCTGCGGGCAGACGGTGTCGGCCCCGGGCCCGGACCCACCCCACAGCACTGCGGCGGCGTCGCCGACCCCCCAGACGTCGTCGTGGCCGGGCACGGTCAGGTCGTGGTCGACCACGAGGCGGCCGTTCGGTCCAGTCGGTGCGTCGATGTCCTCCACCACGGTGCCCGCGACGGTCACGCCGCCGGCCCAGACAACGGTGCGCGTCGGGATGACGGTGCCGTCGTCGAGCTCGACCGCGTCAGCGCGCACCGCCTTGACGTGGCTCCCGAGCCGGAGCTCGATGCCCCGTCCTTCCAGAGTGCCGGCCGCGTAGTCGGCAGCCGACTCGCGGAACGGGGTCAGAAGCCGGTCCAGGGCGTCGACCAGGATGATCCGCCCGGCCGAGCGGTCGAAGCGGAATCCGTCGTGCCGCACGGCCACGTCCAGCAGCTCCGCCAGCGCGCCGGCGACCTCCACCCCGGTGGGACCGCCGCCCACGACGACGAACGTGAGGGCACCCCGGGCACCCGCCCCCTCGGGATGGGCGTCGACGTCCTCGAGCCGCCGGAGGATGTGGTCGCGCAGCCGTCGTGCGTCGGTCAGCGTGTACAGGGGGAAGCTGTGCCGCTCGGCACCGGGGATGCCGAAGAACCGGGCCGTGGCCCCACTGGCCACGATCAGCGAGTCGAAGGGGAGTGGGGCCGAGTCGGCCAGCAGCACCTCGCGTCGGGCCCAGTCGACACCGGTCACGGCGGCCATCCGGAACGTGACGTTGTCGGCCTTCCCGAAGATGACCCGGATGGGATAGGCCACGTCACCCGAATCGAGCCCGGCGGTTGCCACCTCGTAGAGGAGGGGCTGGAAGGTGTGGAAGTTGCGCTGGTCGACGATGGTGACCTCGACCTGTTTGCCGATGAGGGCGCGGGCGGCCGACAACCCGGCGAATCCGGCCCCCACGACGACGACCCGGTGCATCGGCCCATGGTGGCACAGGGTGCCGGCGGCACCAACGCCGCCGACCGCCGACTGGCCCCTGGCGCACCACCGATGGTGTCGCACCCCGTCGGTACGCTGCGCGGCGACCGTGCCGGTCGCCTCGCCACCCCGGCGGGCCCGCCCGCCACCGGAGGGAACACACCATGCTCACCGGACTGCTGATCGGACTGGCCGTGGGCTGCGTGCTCGGCCTGCTCGTCGGGCTGCTCGTCCGCTCGGGGCAGTCCACCCGGTCGCGCACCGCCCAGGCCCGGCTCGAGGCCGAACTGGCCCGTACCCGGCAGGCGGCCGACGAGCGGGCCGCCACCGCCGACGAGGTGCGACGCCAGCTGACCGGCGAGTTCGCCCGGCTCTCGTCCGAGGCGCTGCGGCGGAACTCGGACCAGTTCCTGCAGCTGGCCGACACCCGGCTGGGGGAGACCCGTCAGGCGGCCGACGGCGACCTCGCCCGCCGCCAGGAGGAGATCACCCGGCTGCTGGCGCCTCTGGTGGAGCAGCTCGGCCGGTACGACGACGGTGTCCGCCGCCTCGAGGTGGAGCGGCAGCGGGCCTACACGGCGCTGACCGAGCAGATGCGCCACCTGACCGGCTCCCACGAGCGACTCGAGCGCGAGACCCGCAACCTGGTGACCGCGCTCCGCAGCCCCCAGACCCGGGGCCGGTGGGGCGAGCTCCAGCTGCGGCGGGTGGTGGAGATGGCCGGCATGCTCGAACGCTGCGACTTCTCCGAGCAGGTGACGTCGGATGGCGACACCGGTCGGATGCGCCCGGACCTCGTGGTGCACCTGCCGGGTGGCAAGAACGTGGCGGTCGACGCCAAGGTGCCGCTGCAGGCCTTCCTCGATGCCAACGAGGCGGACGACGAAGGGGCCCGACGGGCCCACCTCGCCGCCCACGGCCGGCAGATGAGGGCCCACGTCGACACCCTGGCGAAGAAGGAGTACTGGAAGCGCGTCGACCCGTCACCCGAGTTCGTCGTCGCCTTCATCCC
>CAZULR010000489.1:0-2205 GCA_964621235.1 uncultured Acidimicrobiaceae bacterium | reverse complement strand
TGTCGACGATCTTGGCCGCCGTCATCATGGCGCCCTGCTCGCCGTGCATGAACTGACTGAGCAGGGCGGTGAACATCTCGATCCCGAGCGTCAGCAGCTCGGCGTCCCCCCATGAGGCGATGGGCGAGCCCGGCATCCGGGTGACCTCGCGCATGAGCCTCAGATTGGGGGCCTCGAGATCGATCAGCGACTCGGGGTCGACGTCGGTCGACCAGTCGAGGTCGGTGCTTCCCACCCACTGGGAGTGGGCCGCCTTCTCGTAGAGCGTGACCAGCTGAGGTCGGTCGCGTTCATAGCGCCAGGTGTAAATGCTCTGGCAATTGTCGTCGATGAGCCTGCAGGCGGCGTCGATCTCGGCCCGGTCGGGTAGCTCTGTGGTCATCGGTCTTCCTCCCGTGCGTCCGGTCCGCGGCCCGCACCGTCCCGAGCCTCCACTTTCCGACACCCACGATGCTACGACCGCCGGACCCGGACCGCTCGGTAGCCCGGACCATGCACGCACCCGACGTGGGCCTCCGGAGCCCCGTGGATTGGTGGTTCTGGCGACCAGCAGCACGAATGCGGTCACCGTGTACCGGTAGGAGGCGGCCGGCCCGAGCGGATCAGGACGCCACCCACTGCCACCCCCGCGGCCACCTCCCACGGCCACCTCGAGGTCCCCGGCCCCGGCACCGCGTGGCGAATGCACTCGCGTTCCGACACGGGGCCCATCCCGTCACCTGATGGCGAGCGGTCGTCCGCGCTGCTGTCGCACGCCCGGAATTCCAGATGAATCGGTACACCAGTGCACCACCCGGAGCGGATCCTGCGGCCGGTGAGGCCCCGACCAGCCGCAGCCCGGGTGCCGCGAGCGGAATAGCCGGGCCGAGCCGGGGGTTGGACGGCGTACGGATGTCTGTGGGGAGCGGCCGTTCGACGCACGCTGACGCAACGGAGGCCCATGACCCAGACGGTGGCAGAGGACCCGGCGACGGGCACAATGACGGACCGTCAGGCCAACCACTCACGCCGGTGGTGGATCTTGGCGGTCCTCGGCATCGCCCAGCTGATGGTGATTCTCGACAACACCATCGTGAACATCGCGCTGCCAACCGCCCAGCACGCCCTGGCGTTCTCCAACGCCGACCGCCAGTGGGTCGTCACCGGCTACTCCCTCGCCTTCGGGAGCCTCCTGCTGCTCGGTGGCCGCATCGGCGACATCATCGGTCGGAAGCGGGCGCTCATGATCGGGCTGATCGGGTTCGCCGCGGCGTCCGCCCTTGGCGGCGCCTCGACCGGCTTCCCGATGCTCGTCGCCGCACGGTCGATCCAGGGCGCCTTCGGTGCCCTGCTGGCCCCGTCGGTGCTCGCACTCCTGGCCACCACGTTCACCGATCCCGCCGAGCGCAACAAGGCATTCGCCATCTACGGCGGGATCGCCGGTGCCGGCGGGGCCATCGGGCTGCTCCTGGGCGGCGTCCTCACCTCCTACGCCTCGTGGCGCTGGACACTCTTCGTGAACCTCGGCTTCGCGGCCGTGGCCGCGGTCGGCGCGCTCCTGTGGCTCCGGAACGACAAGGCGGCCGACCGTGATCCCCTCGACATCCCCGGCGTCGCGTTGGTGACGGCGGGCCTCTTCAGCATCGTCTACGGCCTGTCCCACGCCGAGACCACGAGCTGGCACAACCCGTTCACCATCGCCTTCCTGGTCGTGGGCGTCCTGCTCCTCTCGGTGTTCGCGTTCATCGAGACCCGCGTCCGCTTCCCGCTGCTGCCCCCCCGGGTGGTGCGGAACCGCACCCGGGGCGGCTCGCTGGTCGCCATGCTCTTCGCCAGCATCGGGATCTTCGGCGTCTTCCTGTTCCTCACGTACTACCTGCAGGGGACCCTGGGTTTCAGTCCTGTGCGGACAGGCTTCGCCTTCCTGCCCATGGTGGTCGCGCTGGCCTTCACCGCCCAGGTCTCCAACAGGGTGCTCCTGCCCCGGGTCGGTCCGAAAATCATCGTTCCCATCGGTCTGGCCTGTGACGCAGTGGCGATGTTCCTGCTGCACCGGGTCGGGCTGCACAGCTCCTACGTGAGTCACGTCCTGCCGTATCTGGTGCTGCTCGGACTGGGCTTCGGTCTCAGCCTGGCGCCGTCGTTCAGCACCGGCACCCTCGGCCTCCGGCCCCACGACGCCGGCGTCGGATCGGCGACCCTCAACACGTCCCAGCAGGTCGGTGG
>CAZULR010000488.1:0-2205 GCA_964621235.1 uncultured Acidimicrobiaceae bacterium | reverse complement strand
GCGCTTCCGGGGCATCGAGCGGGTCGACTCGTTCGTGGTCGACCCCCACAAGTGGCTGTTCGCACCCTTCGACTGCGCCGCGCTGCTCTACCGCGAGCCGCGCCTGGCCAAGGCCGTCCACTCCCAGGACGCCTCCTACCTCGAGGTGCTCCACAAGGACACCCCCGAGGAGTGGAACCCGAGCGACTACGCGTACCACCTCACCCGACGGGCGCGGGGCATGCCGCTGTGGTTCTCGCTGGCGGTCAACGGCACCGACGCCTACCGCGACGCCGTCGAGACGGTGCTGGCCACCACCCAGGCCGCGGCCGACCTCGTGGAGTCTCTCCCCCATCTCGAGCTGGTGCGCCGACCGGAGCTCTCGGTGGTCCTGTTCCGGCGCACCGGGTGGGGCAAGGCCGACTACGAGGCCTGGTCCGACCGCCTGCTCGAGGAGCAGACGGGCTTCGTCATGCACACCACGTGGGAGGGCGAGGCCGTCGGTCGGCTGGCCCTCCTGCACCCCGACACCAGCATCGAGCTGATCGGCGACCTCCTGGCCTCGACCGCCTGACCCGACGGACGGACGTACTGACGGGCGACCTACCGCCCGTCCGCCCGTCCGCCCGTCCTGCCGCTACCAGGCCGTGGCCACGTGCTTGATCCGGGTGTAGTCCTCCAGACCGTAGAGCGAGAGATCCTTGCCGTAGCCCGAGGTGCGGAAGCCGCCGTGGGGCATCTCCGCCGTCATCGGCGCGTGGGTGTTGACCGAGACCGCCCCGAACTCGAGGCCGGCCAGCAGTCGGGCCGCCCGGCCGGCGTCCGCCGTCCACACGCTCGCCGTGAGACCCTGGGTGACCCCGTTGGCCAGGGCCAGCGCCTCCTCCTCGGTGTCGAAGGCCTGCACGGTGATGACCGGTCCGAAGACCTCCTCCTGGACGATCTCGTCGTCCTGCTGCACGCCCGTGACCACGGTCGCCTCATGGAAGAACCCCGGCCGGTCCACGACCTTGCCGCCGGCGGCGATCGCGGCCCGTGACGGAAGGCGCTCCAGCAGGCCCACCACCTTGGCCAGGTGGTCGGCACTGACGAGCGGGCCGAAGACCGTGTCCCCGTCATAGGGGTCGCCGGTGACGGCCGCCGCCGCCTCGTCGGCCAGTGCGGCGACCAGTGCGTCGTGGGCGCTCCGCTCCACCAGCACCCGGGTGGCGGCCGTGCAGTCCTGGCCGGCGTTGAAGTAGGCCGCCCCGGCCACGGCCTCGGCCGTGGCCGCCGGATCGGCGTCGGCGAAGACCACGACCGGTGCGTTCCCCCCGAGCTCGAGGTGGACCCGGGCCAGCCGCTCGGCGCCGAGGCGTGCCACCTCGCGGCCCGCCCGGGTACTGCCGGTGAGGGACACCATGGCCACCGACGGGTGGCGGACCAGCGCGCCGCCGGTGGCGGCGTCGCCCAGCACCACGTTCAGCACGCCGGGCGGGAAGACGTCGGCGAGCAGCTCGGCCATCCGCACCGTCGAGGCCGGGGTCTGCTCGGAGGGCTTCAGGACCGTGGTGTTGCCCGCGGCCAGGGCCGGCGCCCATTTCCACACCGCCATCATCAGCGGGTAGTTCCACGGTGTGATCTGCCCGCACACCCCGACGGGCTCGCGTCGGATCCCGGACGTCACCCCCTCGAGGTACTCCCCCGACGCCATGCCGCCCAGCAGGCGGGCGGCGCCGGCGAAGAAGCGGACCTGGTCGACGATGGGTGGGAGCTCGTCCTCCAGGGTCGCGCCGTAGGGCTTGCCGGTGTCGGCCACCTCGATCCGGGTCAGCTCCTCGGCGTGCGCCTCCAACACGTCAGCCGCCGACAGCAGCGCGCGGCTGCGCTCGGACGGGGTCGTGGACCGCCAGCCGGGCAGGGCCTCGGCGGCGGCCCGGCACACCGTGTCGACGTCGACGTCGGTCGAGTCCCGGGCCTCCGCATACCGCTCACCCGTGGTCGGGTCGACGATGCCGCGGGCCGGGCCCGATCCCGGCACGGACCGGCCGGCGATCACGTTGTGGAACTCCGGGATGGTCGGGCTCGTCATGGGGATCTCCCTGGGATCGTGCTGTCCGATGGGTGGCGGGCCAGGCCGTCGTGTCCTCCGGCACGCCGGAGGACGGCCGTTGCAGCCGACCGCAGCGTTCCATACACTGAATGGTCAGTCAATCGACCGGCCCGGTCGACGAACCATCGGAGACC
>CAZULR010000487.1:0-2210 GCA_964621235.1 uncultured Acidimicrobiaceae bacterium | reverse complement strand
GTATGCGGTGGCCGCCGAACCCTCTCTCGCGGTATTGGCTGCCATCGGCCGCAGCCGCAGCGGTGACTTGGATCGGTCGACCGAAGACGGCCTCGAAAAACATCAGGCTTGAATATTCAACCTGAATATTCAATCTGACGGCGTAGAGGTCCGCCCGGGCTGTTCGCTGCTCCACTCCTCCAGACTGGCTAAGGAGATTCCTCGTGAGTGTGAAAAGACGGCAAAAAGCACCACAAAATTACCGAGAGCTACAAACGAGAGGATCAGGAGGCCGAGGAGACTTGCGGTTGCCCATCCTGGGATGGCGGCAGTGGTGAACAGTCGTACCCCCACAACCACGAATGAGAGAAGGAGACCCACACCGAACGTCGCCGAGCAGGCAGTTAGGGCTCGCACGGCTATCCGGTCGGTAAAAGGCATAAGCATCCGAACTCCGTGCATGGACAACCGGAACATGCTCATGCGCGACTGACCCGCGTACCGCTCGCCGCGAGGGCAAGGTACAGCCGTCACAGCCATGTCAAGACTGACGAGAGTGGACGAATAGCAGAGGTCGAAGTAGGGATGGGCGAGCATTCGCTTGGCAAGCCAACCGCGATATGCCGCGTAGTTTCCACTGCGAACCGTCGTCCCTGTCAGGGTGTGGAACATGATCCTGAAGAAAAGGTAGAGGACCCTGAAGCTGAGTGATTCGCTTCTCTTGGTTCGCCGAGCAACACAGAGTATTCCCCGTTCGCCAGATTCAGTCCTTAGTGGATCGATCATCCGGGGAAGATCTTCGGGCCGATCTTCCCCGTCAGCATCCATTGTGACCAGGAGATCTGACTCACAGACATCTGCAAGCATGAGACGCAGCCCGTAGACAATGGCACGCTGATGGCCCAAGTTGAACGGAGGGGTGATCACTTGCACGTCCGGAAACCGCTCCAACTCGCCGATCTCCTCGTCGTAGCCGCCTGTGTCATCGACCAAGACAAAGTGAACATCTAGCGAGGAAAGTGTTTCTGTGGTGCCTATTACCTCAAGTATCCGAGCTCGCAAAATTGTGAATGACGCGACATCCCGATAGCTGGGACACACGATCCACAATTTCATGTCATTCATTACAGCATGCCCCGTTCCACATCTGAGAGAATAGTTGAGACGAGGGTCATCAGTACATCGAACCTGCTCGTGTCCACTGTTTCTCGCAGACTGGCTGGTTGGACAATGTCGTCGCGAGTTCACGAGCACAGGCTCACCGGCTTGCGCCGGTATGCCGGGGTGAGGACAAGGGTCTACGGACCCACCAAGCTTGTCGTGTTGTTGTCGGAGACCGGATCGAACTGAACGGTGTTTGAGAAGAAGCCTGGACCGCCAACTGAGGTCGTCGCCGGCGTGTCGGGGCTGAAGGAATGAATGGTCGCTGTCTCATTGCGGTGATGCAGAGCCGAGATCGGAGTTAGATTGTCGACATCGGGAGAGCTGACAGCGCCGGTATTTGGCAACCAGCAACCAGCAACCAAGCAGGCCAGTGGGACGAGAACGATGACGAGCGGGAGCGCAGTGAGCTTGGTTGTCACCAGCAGCCCCAGAACGGCCCCGGTCATGGCCATGTGCAAGCGGTTCGGAGTGCTGGCGAATCGCAACGCCAGGAAGACGAGAGTCGACCCGATAGGTCCATGAGGTTGTCATGGTCACAAAGGATGAGGCGAACACGAAGCGGGGGCAGGAAAGCGACCAACGATGCCGCTATGACTGGTGTCCAGGCATCGGAAGTCGTCAGCCGAACGGCAAAGTAGGTGAACATCACGGTCAAAACCCCAAGGAGCACGTTGGGAAGACGAAGACCGGTGATCGGCGGCGCTGTGGTGCACGAAGAGTTCCGTTGGTCGAAAGTAGATGGCGGAACTCATCTCGCCTCTCAACGGTGCGTGAGCGGATCTTGTTGGGCCTCATCCCCGAGCAACTCAGAAGGGGATCTATGTGGGGATCGGTGATTTGACAGTCCGATTTCATGCCGTACCAGTGGCCGCCCACTAACGTCTCAATGTTCTGGACATGTCCCGGCTCGCCTCCGGACTCATAAGGCCGGGGTCTTGATGGCATTGACCGACCCGAGGATGACGAATGCGAGGATGACGGCAGTCAGAGCGAGGAGCGTCCATCTGGAACTCTGAACCGGCCTGGGATCCCCGGAGACTCCATACCTTGGAAGCGAGGATGGAGTC
>CAZULR010000486.1:0-2210 GCA_964621235.1 uncultured Acidimicrobiaceae bacterium | reverse complement strand
GCCGATGAACACGAGTCCGAGGAGGGAGACGTTGCGGTGGACGTCCTGGGAGAGGAACCGGGGCCAGCGCTCGGTGGTCCAGCCGACCGAGGCCACCACACCGAGGACCAGGGTGGCGCTGAGCAGTGCGAGCGCCACGACGCCACTGGCGCGCGTCAGGTACCAGAAGGCCTTGCCGCCCACCGCCGCGGTGGTCAGGACGCCGGGCATCACGACCAGTCCTCGGCGGCAGCCAGGGTGTCGTCCGGCCACCCGGCGACGGTGGCGACGGTCCCGTCGAGATGCACCAGACGGGCTGGTAGGTGCCGAGCGGACAGCCAGTCCGGGGCGTCCTCGCCGAGGATGAGCGACGCCGTCGACGCGGTGTTGGCGTCCACGCATGAGCCGGCGGCGACGGTCACGGTCCGCCAGCACGAGGAGGTGGGCAGACCCGTCCGCGGGTCGACCACGTGGTGGACGGAGGTGCCGCCGAGCGACCAGTGGCGGTTGCCGGTACCGGAGGTCGCCAGGCCTCCCGAGGACACCGCGACGGCCGTCGGGGCGTCGGGGTCGCCACAGACGTCGGCCACGCCGATGACGAACCCGCCGTCGGGTGCGGCCTGCACGGCGACGTCACCGCCGAGGGAGACCAGCGCGCCGCACCCCAGGCGGTCCGAGATGGTGGCGGCGGCGCGGTCGGCACCCCACGCCTTGGCCGTGGCCCCGAGATCGAGGACCGTGCCGGGCAGAACCGAGAGGACACCCAGGTCGGCAGCGAGGCCGACCGAGCGCCAGCCGGGGACAGGAGTCGGTGCCGGCAGGTGTCCGGCCACACCGGGTGCCACCTCGGCGAAGTCGCGGTCGTAGCCGAGGCGCTCGAGGGCGCCACCCACGGTCGGGTCGACGAGGCCGCCGGTCAGCTCCGCGGCGCGCAGGGCGGTGGCCAGGAGGTCACCCAGCAGGGGCGACACGGCCACCGTGCCGCCACCAGCCCGGTGGATCCGGCTGAGCTCGGAATCGTCTCGGAAGCGGCTGGCCGAATCCTCCACCCGGTCGAGCAGCTCGTCGAGTAGGCGCGTCGCGTCGACGACGACCGCCGGATCGGTCACCAGCACTTCGATGCGGGTGGACCAGCGGGTCGAGCGGTGGACCGCCAGCCGGCTGCGGTCGTCGAGTCCTGCAGCCGGGCTCAACTCGAGCCGCTGGTGACGGGGGCCTGCTGATAGGCGGGGGCCGGCGCCGAAGCCGGCGCCGAGATGCCTGAGCTCGCGGACGAGCCGGACGATACCGATGACGAGCCGTCGGAAGGTGCCACCGGGGTGGCGGCGCCGGAACCGCTCGTCGAGGTGGAAGTCGAGCTCGAGTGGCCCGGGAGGGCCTGGCTCAGGTACACGCCGGCGACGGCCACCGCCGCCACCGACGCGGCGGCGATGCCCTTGGTGATGGTGCGGCCCCGCTCCAGGCCGGCGTCACGCTGCTGTCGAGCGGCGTACGACGGGTCCTGGCGGCCCCTGGAATTCCTGTGCCCGGTGCTGGCCATGGATCCAGGCTACGAAGGCAACCTGACACCCAGATGAACCGAACGTAAGAATCCGCTGAGAATCCGCCGCGCGACGGGACGGCTGGGCAGCGCCGTCCCAGCCAGGGTGCGGGCTCAGGCGGGCGCCGGCTGCGATTCCGCCCCACGGGCCACCTGCCGCCACGTGACGGAGAACCTGGCCCCTCCCAGTGGTGACGTCGTGACGGACCAGGCGCCGTCCGTGGCCCGGACCACCGCGTCGGCAATGGCCAGCCCGAGCCCGGTGCCACCGGGTCCCCGGTCGACCCGGTGGAAGCGGTCGAACACCAGGTCACGGTGCTCGTCCGGGACGCCGGGGCCTGAGTCGTCGACGGTCAGCGTGACCCGACCCCCCGAACTGGTGGTGGCGACCTCGACGGTCCCTCCCGTCCCGGCGTACTTGCAGGCGTTGTCCACGAGGACCGTGACCAGCCGCTCGATGCCGTCCGCGTCGGCGCGGATCCGTGCCGCTCCGGCCGGGCCGCCCCGTGTGGCCAGGGTGACGGACGCCGCATCGGCCACCGCCCGGAAGCGGTCGCCGGCCCCGGCGACGACCGTCGCCACGTCGACCGTCACGGCACCGCCGGGTGCGGACCCCTGCCCGTCGGCGCGGGCCAGCCACAGCAGGTCGTCGACGATGGCCCGGAGCCGGTGGCTCTCCGAGGCGACCCGC
>CAZULR010000485.1:0-2234 GCA_964621235.1 uncultured Acidimicrobiaceae bacterium | reverse complement strand
CGTCGGACCATCCGTCCGGCCCCCGCCTGCCGGGCCAGCGGGGGACCTACTTCGCCCGGGAACTGGTCACCGACCGGTGGGTGAAGGACGGCGTCGACGTCGTCCAGCACTTCTGGCGCCGACCGCTCTCCCAGACGGTGGACGCCTTCGCCGATGCCGGGTTCGTGGTCGATCGCCTCGCCGAGCCCCAGCCCTCGGCCGACGCGCTGGCCCGCTTCCCCGACGAGCTGGCGGGTGTCGTCGGCACGCCGTGGTTCCTGGTGTACCGCCTGCTCCTCCGCTGATCCGGCTGGACCCGCCCCGCCCACGCCGGCCCGTCGGGCGGCCGGACCACCGGACGACGGGCCCCCACGACACTTCAGGCGCGACCCTCGGCGGGTAGCGTGGTCGTCCATGTGCGGCATCATCGGCATCACGAGGGCTACGGGGCCGGACGGCGCGGAGCACGACGTGCTCGACGTCCTGGTCGAGGGTCTGGAGCGCCTGGAGTACCGGGGCTACGACTCCGCCGGACTGGCGCTGGTGGGCCCGGCCCCATCCGACGACCTGTGGCGCGTCCGGGCCGCCAACGGCACCCGCTCGCTCGACGACCTGGCCAAGCGGACCGAGGGAGCGCCGACCGAGCCCTCGGCCGGCATCGGCCACACCCGGTGGGCCACGCACGGTCGGCCCACCGAGGCCAACGCCCACCCTCACACGGACTGCCACGGCCGGCTGGCCCTGGTGCACAACGGGATCATCGAGAACCATGTCGAGCTGTCCGACCGCCTCATCGCCGACGGCCACCACCTCGACTCGGAGACCGACACCGAGGTCCTGGCCCACCTCATCGAGTCCCACCTGGCCACCCGCCCGGACGACCACCTGGCCGGCGCCGTGCGCGCCGCGCTCGCCGAGGTGCGGGGGGCCTTCGCCCTGGCCGTGGTGCACACCTCCGAGCCGGACGTCATCGTGGCCGCCCGCCGGGTGTCGCCGCTTATCATGGGGGTGACGGACGGCGCCGCATTCCTGGCCTCGGACATCCCGGCCATCCTCGGGCTGACCCACGACTTCTTCATCCTCGACGACGACCGGGTCGCCGAGCTGCGCCCCGGCGTGATCTCGGTCACGACCCTCGACGGCGAGCCGGTGGAGCCGACCCCGCTGCACGTCGACTGGGACCTCGACGCCGCCCGCAAGGACGGCTTCGACGACTTCATGGCCAAGGAGATGCACGAGCAGCCCAAGGCCGTGGCCGACACACTGCTCGACCGCCTGCTGCCGGACGGCACCCTCGTCCTCGACGAGGTCCACCTCACCAACGAGCAGTTCCGGGGCATCACCAAGGTGTTCGTGGTGGCGTGCGGCTCGAGCTTCCACGCCGGCCTCATGGCCAAGTACGCCATCGAGCACTGGGCCCGCCTGCCCGTCGAGATCGACATCTCGAGCGAGTTCCGCTACCGCAACCCGGTGGTCGACGAGCACACGCTGGTCATCGGGGTGAGCCAGTCGGGCGAGACGGTGGACACCTTCCAGGCCGTCCGCGAGGCCAAGTCGCTCGGCGCCAAGGTCCTGGTCATCTCCAATGTGGTCGACTCGTCCATGGCCCGCGACGCCGACGCCGTGCTGTACACCCGGGCCGGCCCCGAGATCGGGGTGGCGTCCACCAAGACGCACCTGGCCCAGATCACCGCCCTCGAGATCCTGGCCCTGTACCTGGCCCAGGTGCGGGAGACCCTGTCCCCGGCCGAGGCGCGCGGGCTGCTGTCGGCGATGGGGTCCCTGCCCGACAAGGTGGCCGAGGCCATGACCCGGGGCGACGCCGTCCACGCCGTGGCCGAGCGCTACCGCGACTCGCCCTCGTTCATCTTCCTCGGGCGCCACGTCGGCTACCCGGTGGCCCTCGAGGGCGCACTCAAGCTCAAGGAGATCTCCTACCTGCGGGCCGAGGGATTCCCGGCCGGTGAGCTCAAGCACGGGCCGATCGCCCTGGTGGAGCCCGGCACCGTGGTGGTGTGCGTGGCCACCCGCACCCCGGTGTGGGAGAAGGTCATCGCTAACGTGGCCGAGGTGAAGAGCCGCGGCGCCTCGGTGGTGCTGGTGGCCAACGACGGCGACGACGAGACGGCGCGGCACGCCGACGAGGTGCTGTGGGTTCCCGCCACCGAGCACCTCTTCGCGCCGATCATCGACGTGGTGCCGATGCAGATGTTCGCCCACTCGATGGCCCGCCTCCACGGCCTCGACGTCGACCG
>CAZULR010000484.1:0-2234 GCA_964621235.1 uncultured Acidimicrobiaceae bacterium | reverse complement strand
AGCATGGCCATCTTGGACTCGACGTCGCCGTCGTCCAGGATGATGTCGGCCGACTTGCCGCCCAGCTCGAGGAAGAGGCGCTTGAGGGTCGGTGCGCCGGCCGCCATGATCCGTCTGCCGGTGGCGGTGGAGCCGGTGAAGGAGATCAGGTCGACCCGGGGGTCGGTGACCAGCTGCTCACCGACCAGGTGGTCGGACGAGGCGACCACGTTGACCACCCCGGGCGGGATGTCGGTCTGGTCGGCGATGAGCCGGCCGATCCGGGTGGCGTTCCACGGGGTGTCCGGCGCCGGCTTGAGCACCATGGTGTTGCCCGTGGCCAGGGCCTGGCCGAGCTTGCCGATGGTGATCTCGAACGGGTAGTTCCACGGGACGATGGCGCCCACCACGCCCATCGGCTCCTTGACCACCCGCTGCCGGCTGGGGACGCCGAAGGCCTCGATGTCGGGGAGCTCGCGCTCCCACTCGAAGGAGTCGATGTAGTCGGCCGGCCACAGCAGGCCCTCGGCCAGGGGGGCGTCGAGCTGGGCCAGGTAGGTCGTCATGACCGGGCACCCCACCTCGGCCACCAGCTCGGCCCGGAGCAGCTCCTGTTCGCCGACGATGGCCTCGTGGAGCTGGCGCAGGCACCGCTGGCGGAAGGCCCGGTCGGTGGACCACGACGTCTCGTCGAAGGCCCGCCGGGCGGCGGCGATGGCCCGGTCCATGTCGACGGCCGTGGCGTCGGCGGTCTGGCCGAGCACCTCCTCGGTGGCCGGATTCACGTTGTCGAAGCGGCCGCCTTCGGCGGCGTCGACCAGCGCGCCGTCGATCAGCAGTCGGGACTCGCCGGTCGGCGTGGTGGCGGACATACGGGGCTCCTCTTCGTACGGGCGTCAGCTGTCGGATCTCGGGGAGCCGGCAGGTGGCACGGCGATCGGCTCGGCCTGCAGACGAGTGGATCGTCACACCCCATCGCCCGGATCCCCGCACCATTCCCTTCCCCCGGAACGGTGCACTGCTGGGGCGAGTATGGCACGCAGTCCGCCGATCTGTCGGCAGACCGGGTCGGTTTGCACTACAACGGTGGTCGATGAACCTCTCCCTGTCCGAGGAGTCGCGTCGCTTCCGTGACGAGCTGCGCGCCTGGCTGGAGTCGAACGTCGAACCGGCGCCCGTGTTCGCCGACTTCGACGAGGAGTTCTCGTGGGGTCGGCGCTGGCAGGCCCGGCTGGCCGCCGACCGGTGGGTCGGCATCCACTGGCCGACGGCGTTCGGTGGCCGGGGCGCGACGCCGATGGAGGTGGCGCTGTTCAACGTCGAGTACGCGCGCTCGCGCGCCCCGCAGCCGGTCAACCGCACCGGGGTCAACCTCGTGGGCCCCACCCTGCTGGCCCACGGCGACGACGACCAGCGCCGGCGGTGGCTGCCGGCGATCCTCGATGCCGGCGAGATCTGGTGTCAGCTGTTCAGCGAGCCCGGAGCGGGATCGGACCTGGCGTCGCTCACCACCCGCGCCACGGCCACCGGCGGCGGCTGGATCCTCGAGGGCCAGAAGGTGTGGACGAGCTACGCCCAGTACGCGCGCTGGGGGATCGCGCTGGTACGCACCGACCCGGACGCCCCGCGTCACCGGGGGATCTCCTGTGTGGCGGTGGACATGACGGCGCCCGGCGTCGAGGTCCGGCCGCTCGTCACCATGACCGGTGAGGCGGAATTCAACGAGGTCTTCCTCGACGAGGTCTTCGTGCCCGACGACCAGCTGATCGGTGGGGCCCACCAGGGCTGGCAGGTGGCCAACACCACCCTGGCCCACGAACGCGGCACCACGTTCCCGTTCAAGGAGCAGGTGGTCCACGAGGTGTACCTCGGCCAGCTGCTCGACCTGGCCGCGGCCAACGGCTCGCTCGACGACCCGCTGGTGGCCGACCAGCTGGTCGACGCCTACGTCAAGCTCCGCGTCCTGCGGCTCCACAACTGGCGGACGATGACCCGCCTGGCCCGGGGTGAGGCGCCCGGGCCGGAGTCGTCGCTGGTCAAGCTGGCCTGGACGGACATGACCCAGTCCCTGTCCGACGCCGGCCTGGCCGTGGTCGGCGACGCCGCCCCGCTGTGGGGGTCGGCCGACGCGAACCCGGACGGCGGCCGTTGGCAGCGCCAGTGGCTCTGGAGCAAGGCCGCACCCATCGCCGGGGGCACGTCGGAGGTCCAGCGCACCATCATCGGCGAGCGGATCCTGGGGCTGCCCCGGTGAC
>CAZULR010000483.1:0-2235 GCA_964621235.1 uncultured Acidimicrobiaceae bacterium | reverse complement strand
CCGTCGAGGGGAAGCACGTCGTGATCATCGGGCGCGGGCTCACCATCGGCCGCCCCCTGGCCCTGCTGCTGGCCATGAAGCGCCCGGGCTGCAACGCCGCCGTGACCGTCGTCCACACCGGCGTCGAGGACCTGGCCGGCCTGGTCCGTCAGGGCGACGTCGTGGTGGCCGCCGCCGGCCGGGCCGGACTCGTGACGGCTGACATGATCAAGCCCGGGGCCGCCGTGGTCGGCGCCGGGACCTCGTGGGAAGGGAAGAAGCTCTTGTCCGATGTCGATGAAGGAGTGGCCGAGGTCGCCGGGTGGATCACCCCGCGGATCGGCGGGGTCGGGCCGATGACGCGGGCGATGCTCCTGCGCAACGCCGTGCGCGCCGCGGAGCGTGCCGCATGAGCCCGTCCGTCGGACCGAACGGCCTGGAGACCGACCAGCGCCCGTGGGGCGCGTACTTCGTCCTCGACGACGAGCCCAACTTCAAGGTCAAGCGGATCGAGGTGCTGGCGGGCAAGCGGCTGAGCTACCAGCGCCACGCCCGGCGCTCCGAGCACTGGTTCATGGTCGAGGGGACCGCCGTGGTCACCATCGACGGCCAGCGGCGCGAGGTGTCGGCGGGCGACGCCGTCGACATCCCGGTGGGCACGGACCACCGGATCGAGAACGCCTCGGACGCCCGGGTGGTGTTCGTCGAGGTGCAGCACGGCGACTACTTCGGCGAGGACGACATCGTCCGGCTCGAGGACGACTACGGGAGGACAGGATCATGAGCGTGCGCCCGACGGTCCGACGGTTCCGGCGGGTGGCCCCGGCGGCGGCGGGTCTCGTGGCCGTGCTGAGCCTGGCCGGGCCCGGCCTGGTGGCGGGTGCGGCCGGCACCGTGCCGGCCCATGTCGTGCTGGTCGACACCACCACGACGACCGTGCCGGACACCACGACCACGACGGAGGCGCCGACCACCACGACCACCTCGTCGACGACCACGACCACCACGCGCCCGACGACCACGACGACGACCTCCTCCACCACGACCACCACGCGCCCGTCGACCACGACGACGACCACGCCGGCCAAGGCGTCGAAGAGCTCAGTGTCCTGGGCCCTGATCGGCGTGATCGTGGTCGTGCTGCTGCTGATCGCCCTGGTGGTCGCGCTCCTCGTGTCCCGCAACCGGAAGACCGCCCTCGACGCCTGGCGCCGACGGGCGCTCCCGGCCCTGAGCGACGCCCGTCTGGCCCGCGAGGCCCTGCTGTCGCCGTCGGCGCTGTCCGACGACGCCGAGCTGCGCGGGGCGGTCTCGGTCCAGGCCGAGCGGGCCGCGGTGGCCCTCGAGCAGGCCGCCTCGACGGCACCGGACCCGGCGGCCGGGGGCTCGGCCACCACGGCGGCCGGTGCCCTGCGCGGGCTGGCCTTCTCCATCGAGGCGGACCGGCTGCTCCGCAACGGGGCCGCGGCCCCGACCGGGGTGCAGCTGGCCCAGGCCGACGAGGCCCGCCGCGACCGCGACGCGGAGCTCCAGGCCGCCCTGGCCCGCCTCCAGACGCACGTGGCGCCGCCCACCGACGGGCGCTGAGGCGGGGCGCCGGGGGCCCGGCCCCTGGTCGACGGCGGGGCCCCGGAAGTAGGCTGGTCCGACCATGACCCGCATCGCCGACCTGCTCGACAAGGGCCAGACGTACTCGTTTGAGTTCTTTCCGCCGAAGAACGACGCCGAGCAGGCCACGCTGGTCACGACGCTGCGCGAGCTCGAGCCGCTCGGACCCTCGTTCGTGTCCGTCACCTACCGGGGTGGAGCGGCGTCGCGGCAGCGCACCGTCGACCTGGTCACCGGCATGTTGCGGACCACCAACCTGGTCCCCATGGCCCATCTGATCTGCGTGGCCCACACGCGGCTCGAGCTGGCCGAGATCCTGGTCGATCTGCGCCGGGCCGGCGTCGAGAACCTGATGGCGCTGGGCGGGGACCCGCCGACCGATCCCGACGCCGCCGTCGGCGAGCTGGCCCACGCCTCCGAGCTGGTCGAGCTGGCCCGGGCCGTCGGTGGCTTCTCCGTCGGGGTGGCCGCCCAGCCCGCCGGGCACCCGCTCTCCACCGACCTGGCCGCGGACCGCGACCACCTGGCGGCCAAGCTGGCCCTGGCCGACTTCGGGGTCACCCAGTTCTTCTTCGAGGCCCACGAGTACACGTCGCTGGTGGCCGACCTGGCCGAGCGGGGCGTCACCAAGCCCGTGCTGCCGGGGAT
>CAZULR010000482.1:0-2242 GCA_964621235.1 uncultured Acidimicrobiaceae bacterium | reverse complement strand
GTGATCTGCCACGACAGCAGGAACATCACGATCAGGACCAGGGTGACGCTGATGAGGTTGGAGACCACCGACGACAGGGTGTCGGTGAAGGCCTGCTGGGCGCCGATGACGTCGTTGTTGAGCCGGCTGATGAGGGCACCGGTCTGGGTCCGGGTGAAGAACGCGATGGGCATCTTCTGGATGTGGGCGAACACCTGGGAGCGCATGTCGTAGATGAGCCCCTCGCCCACGGACGCCGACACGTAGCGGATGCCGATCGACAGGGCGGTGTCGACGACGGCGATGAGTGCGGCGACGATGGCCAGGCCGATGATCAGCCGCTTGTCCGGGTGGGGACCGGTCAGGCTGTTGATGATCGAGCGGAAGAGCAGCGGGTTGACGATGCCGACGAACGCCTCCACGGTCACGAGCACCAGGAACCACGCCAGGATCGCCCGGTAGGGCCGGGCGAAGTGGAACATCCTCTTGCCGGTGCCCTTGGTGACGTGCTGGCCCTTGACCGACTCGTCGCGCCGCATCGAGCGCATGACCGAACCGAACTGCCCGCCCCCGCCCCCGCCCATGCCGTGACCGGCCATGCTCATGGTGTGCCGCCTGCGGCCAGGGTGCGGTCACCGGGGGGAAGGGCCATGGGCCGGACCCTACCAACCCGGCCCCCGTGGCCGATCCGCGCACGGGGTGTGGCTACGCTGCGCCGGTGGCGTTCGACGAGGGCCTGGGGGAGCGTGTCCGGACGTTGTTCGCCGGCGCCCCCGACGTCACGGAGCGACGGATGTTCGGCGGCCTCGCCTTCCTGGTGGCCGGCCACATGGCGTGCGGGATCATCGGCGACGACCTGCTCGTGCGGGTCACCCGGGCCGACTACGACGCCGTGCTCGCCCTGCCCCACGCCCGGCGGATGGAGTTCACCGGGCGCCCGATGCGGGGATTCGTGGTGGTGGACGCCGAGGGGATCGCCGAGGACGACGAGCTGGAGGACTGGGTGGACAGGGGTGTGGAGTTTGTGCGTGCCCTGCCGCCGAAGTAGGGATCAGCCGACGAGGCCCTTGCCGTAGATGGGAGGCAGGTCGAGGGCGGTCAGGAGGCCCGGCCGGCCCGCGACGACGGCGGGCACGGCGTTGACGAGCCGCATGGCCGTGGCCTTGAGGCCGCCGGTGTTGTGGTCGCCGTCCCGGCCCATCAGCTGCATGTCCACGGTGTACGTCGGCTCGCCCGTGATGGTCACCCGGTAGCAGCCCTGCCCTGCCGGCTGCGGCCAGTCGGGGGCGAGGTCGTCACGCAGCCGGGTGACGTGCTCGAGCACGAGGACCGGCTTGCCGCCCTTCATGCCCCGGAGCTCGAAGTGCAGGGCCGCGGCCGTGCCCGCCGCGATGGTCCCGGCGTCGACCTCGAACTCCTCGGGTGCCGGCACCCGCTCGTACCATTCGACGAGGTCCCCCTCGAGCTCGACCTCGAGGGCGGCGGCCAACTGGCGGATGACGCTGCCCCAGGCCATGGTCATGACCCCCGGCTGGAGGATCATGGGGACGTCGTCCAGGGGACGGCCGAAGCCCATGATGTCGAAGAGCACCATGCCCTGGTTGTAGGTGGCGTAGTTGAGGACCTCGGCGACCCGCACCTCGTCGATCTGCTCGCTGACGCCGGAGAGGACCAGGGGCAGGGCGTCGTTGGCGAACCCGGGGTCGACGCCGTTCACGAAGATGGACACGCCGCCGGCCTCGGCGGCCTCGACGGTCGGCGTGATCATCCCCTCGTCGACGACGCCCCACGGGTACTGCAGGAACACCGGACCCGACGACAGCACGTTGATGCCGGCCCGCAGCATGCCCTGCATGTCACCCAGCGCCTCGAACAGGCGGTCGTCGGCCATGGCCGAGTGGATGATGGCGTCGGGCTTCAGCGCGTAGATCGCCTCGACGTCGTTGGTGGCGGCAACCCCCAGGGTGCGGTCGAGTCCGGCCAGCTCACCGGCGTCCTTCCCGACCTTGTCCGGGTTGGAGACCCACAGGCCGACGAGCTCGAGGTCGGGTCGGGCGTCGATGCCGGCGATCACGTGACGGCCGACATTGCCGGTGCTCCAGGCGACGACTCGGTAGGGCGTGGACATGGTGGTCTCCTCCGTGGGGGTCGGACTGCTGGTCGGGACGATCCGCCGGCGGGCTCAGAGGTCGGGCAGGCCCAGGGGCAGCGTAGGGGCCTCGATGCCCCCGTCGACCTCCAGGATCTTGCCCGTCACGTAGGA
>CAZULR010000481.1:0-2252 GCA_964621235.1 uncultured Acidimicrobiaceae bacterium | reverse complement strand
CCACGGCCAGCTGTCGAGGCGGAAGGAGCTGGATGGCGGTCACGAATGCCAGGGAGATGGATTCGATCTGGTCGTAACGGGCTTCCGGTCCGGGAGGCACGTCGGCTGCACCCTCGAGGAGTGCGTCGGGATACGGCTGAAGCCAAGGAACCTCGCCCAACCGCGTCGGCTCGGGCGGTTCAACCCCGGGCACATCCCACTCCTTGGTCCGGCGTCGGCCGGCGGAGCGACGGGCGTTCAGGCATCGATTGGTAGCGATTCGGTACAACCAAGTCCGGAGCGAAGCGCGCTCCTCGAAGCCGCCAAGGCCCTGCCAGGCGGCGAGCAACGAGTCCTGGAGGACGTCCTCGGCATCCTGGTAGGAGCCGAGCATCCGGTAGCAGTGCATCTGGAGCTCCCGGCGGTAGGGCTCGGTCAGCTCCTTGAAGGCGCTGCCATCCCCGGCCCGCGCTCTCGTCATCAAGTCGACTGCGTCCACGGTGACTGCTCCTTCCCAGACCCTGTCCTAGTCCCATCCCTCCTATAGACACCGGTCGAAGGGCGAACTGGGCGGTCCGGTACCGCCCAGATTCTCAGTGTTGTGGTGTCTGTATCCCGTGACGGTAACAGCACCGACCGAAAAGGAGACCCGAAATGGGAAGAATCGTCATCACCACCAACATCTCGCTCGACGGAGTCGTCGAGGACCCCGACGGCCAAGAGGGATCCACGCTCGGCGGCTGGTTCGGCCAGTTCGGGGGCAAGGACCTCGAAGGTTGGGCCAAGGTCGAGACTCAGGAGGCGCTGGAAGCCGAGGCCCTGCTGCTCGGGCGGCGCAGCGACGAGTGGTTCGCCTCGCGTTGGCTGTCTCGAAGCGGAGAGTGGGCAGACAAGCTGAATAGCATGCCCAAATTCGTCGTGTCCTCGACCCTCAAGGATGCGAAATGGTCCAACTCGACGATCATCAGAGGCGACGTGGTCAGGGAGATCTTGAAGCTGAAGCAGGAGATCCACGGCGAGATACTCGTCTACGCCAGCTACCAACTCGTACACACCCTGATCGAGCATGACCTCGTTGACGAGTTGCGGCTCGTGATCTTCCCGGTCTTGCTCGGGGCCGGACAGCGTCTCTTCAGCGAAACCAGCGACAAGAAGCCAATCCGACTCGTCAACGTGACTACCATCGGCGATGGCCTGACCTTCGTGACCTACGAGGTCGTGCGGGACACCTGATCACGGGTAGGTCGAGATAAGGTCCCGGTAGCACCCGACCTCAGCATTCGATGAGGTCGAACGGTGCTCCTCTGGTTGGAAAAGTCGTGTGTCCCATAACAATGATCAGTGGGGGAGACAGCGTTGTCACCGATCTAAGCTTCGCCGATGACACAACGCCATCGGCGAGTGACGAAGTTCATGCTTCTAAAAGCCGTAATGATCCTCAGCTTTTGCGTGCTCATCTGGTCCGCCAACTGGAACGTTAACATCGGTGTTCACGCGAGCGATACGAATACGGCGGGAGGAAACACGGCAGCTTGGCTCTGGTTTCTTGGGTCGTTCGCTGTATTTGTGACCAGCCTGATCGCTGTAGTGGTGACGGGGGTCCGTAGCCGTTCAGGTCCGCAGGTTAAGTCATCATGGCCCTGACGCGGGGACGAATCGAAGCCAAATACACAACGGACAGCACGGTTCCGATGATCCCGGTTAGTAGCCAGGTGACGGTGATTAGGGCGACCCACATCCCCTTCGACGAGTTGGCGGCAGAGAAGGCCGATGTCGGTCGTGCGATTGAATCGACCAGCGCCCAAATCGGGATCACCAGCATCACGATTGCAATGACGAGGAGGATGATTCCGTCCAGCCCAAAAATCTCTCCGGTCACCCCGACACCTCCCGCTCGCCTTTGTTGACCCTATCTCAGCCGCGCTTGGGTGCCGCGGAGCGCCGGTTGGAAAGCGATTGCCGCCCATCGACAATTGGAGCGACGAGGGCGATTCGAGAGCAACGACCACCGGACATTAACGAAACGTTGCTCCAAATTTGCCCTCAGGAGATGCCGGCTCAAAGAACTACATCGACTTGCATGCAGTAGTGGAGCCGTAGACCAAGCCTCACAGACTGCCCCTGACCGGATTGTCCAGGATCGATCCCGATCAACTGGCCTTTCGGGAGGAATCACGGGCTCGGGTTGCAATGCGGATCTCAAGCCCGCCCTTCTAGCGATCGCCAACCGTGACCACGATGCCGCAATTGCTCTTCTCACGAGGGCGCCTTCT
>CAZULR010000480.1:0-2259 GCA_964621235.1 uncultured Acidimicrobiaceae bacterium | reverse complement strand
TGTCACCACGTCGCACCTGACCATCACGAGCGGCGTGTCGGCAATGACACCTGCGCCGATCTGGTTGCCCAGTCCGGGCAGAAACCGGACGTGCCACCCATCCACATACAGCTGGTAGGCGGCGCCCATCTGCACAGAGTTCGCATCCAGCGGTTGTGGAGCGTCGACCCTTACTCCGACCGGCTCGTCCTTCGAAACATGGCCCTGCACGAAGTTGACCACCCTCTCGGTCATGACCTCGGCCGACGGGCCACCGAAAAGCGACTCCTGACTGGGGATCCGGTCCACCGTCGTGACCAGCGAAAGGACCGAAAGTGCGACGAGGGCCGCAGCTGCGACGAGTCGGACCGCATCGGCGGCGTTGTCCGTGTTGACAGGCCGAGAGCTGTGCACACGCAACACGTCGGACCCGAACGTCCAGACGAGATAGCCGATGCAGCACCACGTCAGTATCCCGATCGGAAAGAAGATGACGCTGAGGTAGGTCATCTCGAGGGCATCGGCTCCAGGGATCTGGGCGACGGTCAGGACGACGGCGACCGCCGCCGCCAGGGTCAGAACCGCGAGGTGGATCAGGGCCGGGTTCCGCCGTCGAAGGCCCCATCCGAGAGCCGCACAGACCAGTACGATGGCGACCACCCACCACCGTGGTGACGCCCCGTAGAACTGACCGAGGACCACGTAGAAGATGGCACCCCCCGTCTGGGGCAACCTCTGGAGCCAGGAGGGCAGGACGGCCACGGTGGATGCGGCACCACGCAGGGCGAAGCTGGTGCCGAGCCGGGATCCCCCTCGCTGGGCGCCAAGCAGCAGTCCAATATTCCCGGGTCCGGCAGAGGACTCGGCGAGGAGCGTGGGCAGCCACAGGAGCACGCCGAGTGCGCCGGCCGGAACGAGCCACCATCGGCCCCGGTGGCCGTGCCGATCGCTCGGGCGTCTCGCGCTCACCACTCCCACGGTCACCGCCAGGGCGCCGACGACCACCGCGGCGGGGGCGTAGATGACGTGGGCCTGAGCGGCGATGGTGGCGGCCACGATCTCCACGGGCACCCACCGGAGGCGGCCAGCCATCAACGGCAACGCCGCGGCCAGGGTCGAGCTGAACCACAGGAGCCCGATCCACGGCGTCCAGAGGGGGTTGAAGAGCAACTGCGGCTCAGCCCAGCAGAGCGCGACGACTCCCGCGGCGGCAACCAGTCGGCCGGTCGTGCCCCTCCATGATCCCGCCGCGGTCACGATGACGCCCTCGGCGATCGCCGCGAGGACAACGGAAGCCACGAAGGCCCCGTAGCGCGGGCTCACATGGGCGGGGACCGCCATGATCCATGAGAGGACCGGCCCGAGTGCGAAGACGGCATGGCCTGCCGTGCTGTAACCGTGGGTCGGCGCCCCGAGCAGTGTCGGGTGCCGGGAGATGACGTTCCAGGCCCTCCACGAGAACACGGCGTCATCAGAGGTCGGCCGCCACCCTCTGGACAGCGTGATGACGCCAACAAACACGGTCGGCCCGATGGCGCAGGCATAGGCCACGAGCGATACACACCACCGTGCCCATGATCGCCCGCGGTCGTCTCGAGGTGCTTCCTTGTCCGCCGCGTCGACCGTTCCTACGGTCTGGAGCCCCACATGGGCACAGTAGCGGTGGGGTGGAACGAACGGGGGGAGTGACCGTCGGCGGTCACCGTGTCGTCATCGCACGGACCCGGGCGCCCACACCGGGTCGTCTGGGTCACCCGCGGACGGCGGGCACATCGAAGAGGAGGAACTCCTCCTCGTCAGGAGGCTGGAGGATCGTCGCCCACTCCTCGAAATGGGCACGTGTCATCGGCGCGGCCGTCCACTCGCCCGATGCGGTGCGACGATCGGCGCGCTCGATCAGCTCGTCCAGCGGCGCATCGAGGAAGTGCAGTTCGACCCCCACCCCGAGTGCACGAGCCTCGAGCCGCTTCTCGTCCCGTTCGGTCCGCGCCCAGTGGCCCCACTCCAGGATCACACTCTGGCCGTGGGCGAGGAGCTCCCGGGTGAGGAGCCACAGCTGCCGCTCGACCCGCACGCGTACATCGTCGTCCCAGACGTCGGCGCCGAGTTGTGTGACCCAGTCGTCCTTGTCCAATCGGATAGCGGGAATCCTCGGCGCGAGGTGACGGGCAAGTGTCGACTTCCCTGAGGCCGGAAGCCCGCAGACCAGCACGAGTCGAGCCCGGGGTCCGTCGACAGGCTTGTCATTCCGGTCCGTTGACACGCCGAGAGGCTACGGGA
>CAZULR010000479.1:0-2267 GCA_964621235.1 uncultured Acidimicrobiaceae bacterium | reverse complement strand
CCCTTATCCGCAAATCGCTTCTTCAGAATATCCCGGTGAATTCCCGGAAACGCGAATCGAGAAAATCAGGGTGAAGGGCGACCTCACCGCAGAAATCAATGAGTTGTTCTATCAACGCGGCTGGACGGACGGATTGCCAATCGTGATTCCGACGCCTTTGTGGACCCATTTGGCTTCGATATCAACCGGAGCCCAAACCCGCATCTCGCATTCGGTGGTGGTGGCGTCCACTTTTGTCTCGGCGCCAGTCTGGCCCGCCGGGAGCTAGCAACGCTTATTGAGGTGCTGCTTGATCGGACTCGCGATATCGAGCTCACGGGCCCCCCTTCGTACACGTCGCTGGGCATCCTCAACCCCATCCTGATTTCGATGCGAGAGCTGCCGGTTCGCCTATCATGACCACGGTCCAGTGGACTCGGGCTCCGAAGTGCACAACGAGGCGGCGCGAGGCTACTAGCTGACCCCACAGCATGGGTCCGCGAGCTGTATTCGAAGTGGCACAGCGCTTGGCATACCTCAACCCCGTCGGCTCTGGGATGGATCGGATCGACCACACCTCGTCGGCGGCCGCCCCGTTCAGCTCCGACCGCAGAGTCTGGGCGTCGGCTCCCACCACTAGCATTCGGGATCCTTCTCGTGGTTGGTCGTCATCCTAAGCTGTCAACAAGGCCGCAGCAGGAGGTGCAAACATGGTTGATGCCATCGATCCAGATGTTCCACCTAGCGGAACGGGATGCGTGGAGTGTCTCGAATCTGGCGGTTGGTGGCTGCATCTACGACGGTGCACCGAGTGCGGCCATATTGGGTGCTGTGACGATTCTTTGGAGCGACATGCAAGCGCTCATGCACGCTCGTCTGGGCACCCTGTCATACGAAGCTTCGAGCCGGGTGAGGATTGGTTCTGGAACTACCAAACCAACGAATACACAGAAGGACCTCGCCTCGTATCCCCTGAGCATCATCCCTTAGACCAACCAGTTCCTGGTCCATCAGGGCGGGTTCCTGCCAACTGGCAGGAGCTCTTAGGAGGGTCGTGAGCTGGGTAGCAACCGTCGGGCTGAGTGTGGGAGTCCTCCCAATGCGATTCTTCAACCATCGGCCTCGGAGGCTGAGAACCGTCCTCGACTAACAACGTTGAGCTCAGCGCAAGATGCGACTTCGGGCTTTGAGTACCAGCCTCCAAGTGGCCGACTCTGAAGCCGACGATCTTCAAGGAAGCTCCGAATCACCTAACTGAACCTCTCGCTCAATCGAAGGGCCAAAGACCCCTAGTGGCGCTTCTCACCACAATGTTCGGCGATCCTTCAGCTCGGCGTCGTGACGGCGTAGTAATTCACAAGCCTTTTCTGACCGTTCGCTCCAAAATTCCCAGCGTTGCGCGCAGGGCTGACTCGGGCACGATCGGGAAGTGTTCCTTCATGTCGCCACTTACCTTTGACCAGTCGTAGTAGGTGGTCACATCGGTAATACCGTCCTCACCGGCAGCCAGGCGGTAGCCGTAGATGTGCGGAATCGGAATGTCAGGCCCGAGATCCCACGCGATCTCCTTGTCGCGTTCAAAGACGATGATGCGCACGGTCACGTCATACTTGCCGAGCGGAAAGTCGTTCAGCGATTCGCGATCCATGTGAATGACGAATGTATCGCCGACTTTCTCCGCCGGCTCGCCGGTGAAGTCCTGCAACATCCCAGATGCGTCGATTGCTACATGGCCAGCCGGGCTCCGCACGATCTCGAAGATGGCGGCTGGTGTGGCCGGGATCGGCCGAGTGACCTCGATTCGCTCAGACGTGATGACGGAATCGGGCATGTGGGCTCCTTGTGGGTAAGTGGATTCTTGATTCTCCAAGACAATCACATCCAGACCATTGGAGGCCGCCCATATCAACTCTTGCCGCTCCTGGCATTCCGATCCTCTGCATGCGAGCGTCGACGAGCACCGCGCTGCCAGCGTGGGCCTCCGGAGATCGGCAACTCACTTGTCCACTCCAGCTTGGACTCCAACGCAATTGGCTGAGCTCAGGACTTTCCTCATTCGCTATTTCACCCGTTGAAGCTGAGGATGTCGATCGGGTCAACGCGGGTCGGGTGCTCCCGCAAAACGCGAGGGCTCGACGGTGATATAGATGGCCCGGCACGTCGCCACTATCTCGCTACCGCTGTACAGATCTGCACTAATGAAGAGCTTGCGGCGCTCCCGCCCATCTAGTCGGGCGCGAATCTCTAAGGCTTGGTCGACAGGTACGGCCGCGAGATAGCGAACGGTC
>CAZULR010000478.1:0-2276 GCA_964621235.1 uncultured Acidimicrobiaceae bacterium | reverse complement strand
GGTCCGGCTTGAAGCGCAGAAAGGCGATGATCTCCGGTCGCACGCCCGCGCCTACAGCCCACCTGCACCAGTCGCTCAGGTCTGCTTCGAGTTCGAGATGGACAAATCGGTTACGGAGAGGCCGCGGCATTGCAAAGTGCACGCCACGTTCCGATGCCGGATTGCCGGCGGCGATGACGACCCACCCATCGGGGAGTACGTATTCGCCCAATTTGCGGTCGAGTACGAGTTGGTAGCAGCCTGCCTGTGTCATCTGTGGCGCTGAGGTTAGCTCGTCGAGAAACAGTATGCCTTTCCCGGCGGTGGGAAGGAACTTGGGCGGCACCCACTCGGTCTGGTCTGCCTTGATCCGCGGCAGTCCCCGCAGATCGACCGGATCGAGTTGCACGGCGCGGACATCGAGGAACTCGAAGTCGAGATCGTCCGCAACCTGCGCGACGATCTGCGACTTGCCTACACCGCACGCGCCCCAAATGTGCAGGGGCACACGCTCGCCTATCAGCGCATGAAGCGCTTCGTACAGCTTGGATGGTTTCATGAATTGTCCTTAGTCTTGGGGGATGGATTGGTGCTTAGCCGTGCTGCGACGGCTCATCTGTTGAAATAGAAAAGGGCCGTCCAAACCACAGGAGGTACGAAATGGCGACGCTCAAGGCCAACTTCAAGTCGGACCTGTTCACCATGGCTCGACAGCAACTCGTCGAAGAATGGGGACCGGAGGCTCAACAAATTCCTGATGGCAGGGTGGTCACGGCATTCCTCGATTCGCTCCGGAGGCGGCCCGCCGTTCGGGCGAGAAGGCTATGGATAGCCGACGATTTTCAGTGTCCGTCTTCTCACGAGGAAGGTTGGAAGGCGTTGCGGAAGAAGATCGTGGATGGGGATGACCTTGGACCTCACCTGAGTCGCCGGCACGACTCATTGGACACCCTCGATGGCCTGCTCAACGAATGGGGAGTTCACCATCTTCACCTTGGAATGGCTTTGTTATCCAACGGTTCGGGCCGCATCGAGCGTACGGGGCCATTGCTCTTCGCGCGAATCACCGACGACGATTTCTATGCAATCAATGTGTACCTGCATGGAGCGTGGGAGGAATCCGGCATTCTTGAAAGCTTGCATCGCAACTGGCCGGACACCATCAGGAGCTACCGGCTAAAGGGCATACAGGGCGAGCCTCTGAGCAAGACCCAGCGGCGGAACCTGCGAAGAGTCAACGCTCAGACCGCCACAGTCGTGGCCGATGGGACGGTTCATATGTCCATTGGGGGTGGGGTTGTAAGCTCTGGCTCCTCTGCAGAGGCAGTGCGGCGTTCGGACATGCTGTTGGTGGACGTCGAACAACTGCAGGTCGCCGTTCAAGACCAACTTGAAAACTTCATCCCCCATCTTCAGGCAGGCGGATACACCAACGAGTCGGAGATCAAGGCCATGCTGGTCGGTGTGACACCAAAAGGATTTCAGGTACAATTTCCCGATTACGGAGTTCGCTCCAATGTAACGCTCGAGGGAGGCTGGTTCCACGGAAGACCACACAAGAGAATGCCGCAGGATCAGGCGTCGATCAAGTCGAAGCGATAGATGCTCAGCAATTTGTTCAGCAGAGATCGGATTTTGGAACCCAACAGCGGTCCGCACAGAGATCACCGTGGTTCTGAAACCGAAAACGAGCGAGGTCCGACTTCTCACCTGTAGCCACACACCCTCGCTCCCGCCGTCTTCGTTCGATGAATTGACCAGAATAGCCTTGTCGCCGAGAAAGCGTGCGAACCCATGGCCCCATCAGCACATCCGTCTGGTGGGCGTTGGCCTGAGCAATTTCCGCGATCCTGATCAGGCGTCTTTGCAACCAGAACTCTTCGAGTAACGATGGACATGCAAGCAAATACTCCTCCTGATTTTATGCTGAAGACGGATAGGGACGACCTCGACCTTCCTGCCGAGCAAGTCGTGGTGGCTTACCACGAGAGAACAAAGCACCACTACCACCGCTATGCCGCCTCGCTTGGATACTTGGATTGGGCTAAACAGCCAGATCCGTTCCGCCGCTACGACGGAGCGCCGCTGGTTCGCCTTCCTTTGCCCGACGCGGGGCGAGCGCTTGCGTACTGGCAGCTCTATGTCGCGGACAACGTGGTGCCGGCTCCGCTTTCGGTGGACTCCATCTCACTCTTCTTGCGCTATGCACTCTCGTTGACAGCTTGGAAGCGGTTCGAGGGAACCACATGGTCTCTGCGTGCCAATCCGTCGAGCGGGAACCTCCACCCGACGGAGGG
>CAZULR010000477.1:0-2288 GCA_964621235.1 uncultured Acidimicrobiaceae bacterium | reverse complement strand
GTGACGTACTCGACGAAGACGAGGTGGGGGAAGCCCACGTCGAGGTCGGGCGTCAACAGCCCCTGCAGCGTTCCGGCGAGCCCCCAGAACCAGGTGAGCTCCACCAGCAGCGGCACGGGACACCAGCAGGCCATGGCGGCCACGATGACGGCGACGTTGCACAGCGCCACCGGCAGCGAGGTGGCCGCCGACCACGCCCCCCGGCGAAGCTCGGCCACCGTGTAGCTCACCGCGTCGGCCGCCAGGCAGAGACCGACCACCCGTATGACGATCCCCGTCCAGGGCCCGGGTCGGCGGAGGGCGAGGAGGCAGAGGCCGGCGCAGAGCCCGAGAACGACGAGTACCGAGGTCCAGTACGCGGTCGCCGACACGACCGCGTCGGGCATGGTCGTCACGGTCCCACCGTACTCACGGTCTCCGGCCCGCAGGCGGCCCTCCGGATGGCTCCGGACTACAGGGGGTCCGGGCGGGTGTCGCGACGGAGTGGGTGGTCGACCGGCACCTCGACCAGGTGGATGCGGACCCCGTCCGGGTCGTCGAGCCAGGCCTCGACCAGGCCCCAGGGTTCGAGTGCCGGGGGACGGGCCAGCGGGAGCCCCCGCCCGCCCAGTTCCTCCACCGTGGCCTCCATCGACCGGACCTGGAGCCAGAGTTCGACGCCCGGTCGACCGGGTCCCGGCCCCGTGCCGACGACCTCGAGAAAGCCGCCCCCAGCGAAGAAGACCACGCCGCGATGGTCGCCGCCGCCGAACTCGCGGGCGATCGCCAGGCCGAGACCGTCGCGGTAGAAGGCGAGCGTCCGGTCGAAGTCTGACGGATGGAGCAGCGTGCGGGAGGCCAGGATGTCCATGACGGCCCCGGCCGCCGACCTAGTAGGTGGTCCCGGCGTCGAGCGCCCGGGTGTGTGCGCGGGCCGCCGACAGCATCTCCTGGCCGGCGGTCAGCACGGACAGGTCGCCCCGTACCCGGATGCGGCCGCTGGTCAGGGCCTCGGCCGGCGACAGCGTGCCGGTGGACAGCGCGGCGGCGTCCTCGTAGTCGAGCGCGATGGTCACGTCGGCGTGAGCCGCTGCGTCCGTCGTCAGGGGTCCGACCTCGAGCGACAGCGCGCCGTCCGCGGTGCGGAGGACGAGGCGCAGGTCGCCGTCGGGCGTTCCCCGCACCTCCTCGGCCACCACGAACCGGCCGTCGGACGCGGCCAGGCCGGCGTCGGGTCCGGCCGCGGGCAGGACCACACCCTCGAGGGCGGCGTTGAACCCGGCGACCCACTCGGGGGTCAGGAAGCGGGGCACGGACGGCTCCCCGCGCGGGTGGTCACTCCGGGGCGTCCTCGTCCGTGGACTGCACGGCGGGCGCGGGCGCCACGGGCGCCGACGCGGCAAGGACGGGAGCATCGTGGCCGTGGGGCTGGGGGATGCCGTGGACGCCCCCCGGGGGCAGGACCGCGGCCGGACCCTGAGCCGGCGCCAGGGCGGCGGCGTCGACAGCGCTCCGCTTGGAGCGGTTGCGGATCTTCCGTCCGAGCCACGCCACGGGGTCGTACTTGGCGTCGACGACGCGCTCCTTCAACGGGATGATGGCGTTGTCCGTGATCTTGATGTGCTCCGGGCAGACCTCGGTGCAGCACTTCGTGATGTTGCACTTGCCGAGGCCCTGGTCCTCCTGGAGCAGCTGACGACGATCGTTGGTGTCGAGCGGGTGCATCTCGAGCTCGGCCGACCGGATGAAGAACCTGGGACCGGCATAGGCGGTCTTGTTCTCCTCGTGGTCGCGCACCACGTGGCAGACGTCCTGGCACAGGAAGCACTCGATGCACTTGCGGAACTCCTGGCTCCGCTCCACGTCGATCTGGGCCATGCGGTAGCCACCGGCCTCCACCTCGTCCGGCGTCTTCGCCCGGGCGGCGAGTGGCGGGATACGCTTCGCCACCTCGTAGTTGTAGGACACGTCGGTCACCAGGTCACGGATGACCGGGAACGCGCGCATCGGTGCGACGGTCACCGTCTCGCCCGGGGGGAGCGTGTCCATGCGCGTCATGCACATGAGTGACGGCCTGCCGTTGATCTCGGCCGAACAGGACCCGCATTTGCCGGCCTTGCAGTTCCAGCGGCAGGCCAGGTCGGGCGCCTCGGTGGCCTGGACCCGGTGGATGACGTCGAGGACGACCTCGCCCTCCTGGGCCGGCATGACGTACTCGGTGAACTCGCCACCTTCCTCGTCGCCGCGCCAGATGCGCATGGTGACCTCGCCGCTCTGGTTGCTGCGGATGATCTCCTCGGCCATCAGAG
>CAZULR010000476.1:0-2308 GCA_964621235.1 uncultured Acidimicrobiaceae bacterium | reverse complement strand
GTCGACGACCTCGACGACGAGATCTGGGACACCACCCTGAACGTCAACCTGCGCGCCGCGGCGGTCATCGGACGCCACCTGCTTCCGCCGTTCCGTGCGGCCGGCCCGGGCGCCGCGGTCGTGCTCGTGTCCTCGATCGAGGGGCTGTTCGGTAGCTCGGTGCTGACGGCCTACTGCGCCTCCAAGGGCGGGGTCCTCGGCGTCATGCGGTCACTGGCGCAGCGCTATGCGCTGGAGGGATTCCGCGTCAACGCCGTCTGTCCCGGCGCCGTCGCCACCCCCATGCTCGAGCCGGCCTTCGAGCTCCCGGGATTCCGCGAGCAGATCGAGTCGCGGACGCCCCTCGGCCGGATCGCCGACCCGGCCGAGATCGCCGGACCCATCCGGTTCCTGCTCAGCTCGGATGCCTCGTTCGTGACCGGGGCGCACCTGACGGTGGACGGGGGGATGACCGCTGTGACGGCGATCTGAGGCTCCCACCAGGGGTGATAGGTCTGCCGCGGCGTCGGACGACGCCGCACACCACGACCCGCCTTACCCCCGGAGGGGCGTTTCGGGGTTGAATAGACCGGATGTGGACGCTCGCGCTCGTGGCTGTGGTGCTGGTGGTGGTGGCCGTCGCGGTCGTCGTCGCCCGGCGGCCGCGGGGGGACGACGTCCACTCGGTGGCGAACTACAACCACGCGCTCGGCACGCTCGAGCACCTGTCGGAACGGATCGGGCCGCCGACCGTGCGTCCGGTCCGGGTGGTGCCCACCAGCCAGTCCGGCGGGGCGATCCAGCGGGTGGTCCCGCCCGTGCCGGTGCGGGGGACCGACGACTTCCCCGATCCTGACGCCCCGATCGTCTTCGACGACGCCCGTCCGGTGGAGCGTGGCCGTCCCTATGGGGCCGAGCCGACGACAGCGGCGCGTGCCGACCGGGCACAGCGCATCGCCCTCGACTCGATGAACCACCGGCGGCGGCCGGGCACCGGGGTGATGGTGGCGATCGTCGTGGTCGCGGTCGTGGTCGCGCTAGCGATCATCGGCAGTCACCGGTCACGCACCACCTCCCACGCCTCGACGACGTCCACCCGTCCGCAGCACCGCGCCGGAACAGCCACCACGACGACACCGAGGTCCCGGTCTACCCAGACGACCCGGCCCACGCCGACGACCCGGCCCACACCCACGACCCTGCCGACCCAGTTCGTCGCCACCACCACGGGGTCAGGTGGCACCTCGGCCACCTATGGACTTCCGCACACGACCTACCAGATCACCCTGACGGGCACCGGATCGTGCTGGGTCCAGGTCGACTCGTCGACGACCGGCAAGACGGTCTGGGCCGGCGAGCTGAGCTCCGGCACCGTGCAGAACGTCGACGCCTCGGGGGTCACCACGGTGCAGTTCGGCACGCCCACCCTGACGCTCGAGGTGGACACGATCCCGGTCGTCCTTCCGTCGCCGCTCCACACTCCGTTCGTCGCCACCTTCAGTCCCTCGGCCACGGCGACGGCCGGCACCACGCCGACGGCATCCGCCTCCGGCTCCACAACCGCCTCGTCGACCACGACCACGACGGCCACGACGACGGCCCCCTGACGACCGGATGTCCTCCGGCCGGATCGGTCGGACCCGCCGGCGTCAGCCGGCGTGCGGCCTCGGAGGCGCCTCGGCCAGGCCCAGCGCGTCCAGGACGAAGGCGTAGACGAACGCCTCGTCCCGCCAGGCGTCGTAGCGCCCCGATGGTCCGCCGTGGCCCGCACCCATCTCGGTCTTGAGCAGGATGCGGTTGGCCGGATTGGCGGCCCGCAGCTTGGCCACCCACTTCGCCGGCTCCCAGAACCCGACCCGCGGATCCGTCAGACCACCCGTGGCCAGGATGTCCGGGTACCGGACCGGCCGGCCGTCGGCGTCCACCGAGCGAACGTTGTCATAGGGCGAGTAGGACTTCATGACCTGGTAGATCTCGGGGTCCTCGACGGGATTGCCCCACTCCTCCCACTCGAGCACGGTCAGCGGCAACGACTCGTCGAGGATCGTCGTGAGGCAGTCGACGAAGGGCACCTCGGCCACGATGGCCCTGAACAGGTCCGGGGCGAGGTTGGCGACGGCACCCATCAGGAGGCCCCCGGCGCTGCCGCCCCGGGCCACGAGCCGGTCCGGCGACGTCCAGCCCTCGTCCACGAGTTGTCGCGCACAGGCTACGAAGTCGGTGAACGTGTTCGGCTTGGCGGCGAACTTCCCGTCCTCGTACCAGTGCCGTCCGAGCTCGCCCCCGCCGCGCACGTGGGCGATGGCGAACACGAAGCCCCGGTCGAGGA
>CAZULR010000475.1:0-2312 GCA_964621235.1 uncultured Acidimicrobiaceae bacterium | reverse complement strand
CCACCGAGTCGACCGACGGGTACACCGGGACGACGCCCGTCCAGATCGCCGAGCTACTGGGCCTCCCCTCGGTCACCTTCGCCAAGAAGGTCGAGGTGACGGGCACGTCCCTCAAGGTCGAGCGCCAGACCGAGGCCGGCTACGACGAGGTCGAGTGCCCGCTGCCCGCGGTGGTCACGGTGACCGCCGGCGTGGTCGAGCCCCGGTACCCGTCCTTCAAGGGGATCATGGCCGCCAAGTCCAAGCCGGTCGAGAACCTGACGGTCGCCGACCTCGGCATCGACGCCGGCCAGGTCGGCGCCGCCGGTGCCCGCCAGGAGATCACCGACGTCGCCCCGGCCGAGGCCCGGGCCGCAGGTGAGATCGTCGTCGACGAGGGAGAGGGTCACCTGCGGGTGATCGAGTTCCTCGAGCAGCTCAAGGTCATCTGAGACCGGGTAGAGGAGAACACTGCACATGTCCATCGCCAAGATCTGGGTCGTCGCCGAAATCGTCGACGGCGCCCCCACTACCACCTCACTCGAGCTGGTCAGCCATGCCCGCACCCTTGCCGACACGGTCGAGGCCGTCGTCTGGGATGACGGCGCAGCCGCCGCCGGCACCCTCGGCGAGTACGGCGCCACCACCGTCCACGACGTGGGCGATCTGGGCGGGGCACTGCCCGGGGCACCTGTCGCCGCGGCCATCGCCGCCGCCGTCGCCGGGGGAACCGGGCCCGACGCCCTGCTCCTCCCCGCCACCTACGACGGCCGTGACATCGCCGGTCGCCTGTCGGTCAAGCTCGACCGACCGGTCCTCACCAACGTCGTCGGTCTGTCGGCGGTCGACGGCGGCCTGGCCAGTCAGCACGCCATCTTCGGCGGCGCGGAGATCCTCACCGCCAAGTTCACGGCCGAGGGACCCGGGATCTTCGTGATCCGGGCCAAGTCGTTCGCCGCCGAGCCGTCGGGCGGGGCCGCCGCCGCCGTGGTCGCCGCCCCCGCCCCCGACACCGGCGCCGCCAATGCCGCCCGCATCGTGGCCCGCCATGTCGAGGAGCGCACCGGGCCGAAGCTGGACGAGGCCGACGTGGTCGTCTCCGGCGGTCGTGGCCTCGGCGAGAAGGAGCAGTACGTCCTGATCGAGCAGCTCGCCGGGCTCCTCCACGGCGCCGCCGGCGCCAGCCGAGCCATCGTCGACGCCGGGTGGGTCCCCTACTCCCATCAGGTCGGTCAGACCGGCAAGACCGTCAAGCCCACCGTCTACGTGGCCTGCGGGATCTCGGGTGCCACCCAGCACATGGTCGGCATGAAGAATTCGAAGAACATCGTCGCCATCAACAAGGACCAGGACGCCCCGATCTTCCAGGTGGCCGACCTCGGCATCGTCGGCGATGTCCACAAGGTCATCCCGAAGCTCATCGAGGCGCTGCAGGCCCGGGGCTGACCCCCGGAGCGGGCGCCCGGCACTGCCGCCGGCGCGCCCTCGGACGGACGACGTAGGACACGACCCGCGGCTCCGGCCGCGGGTCGTGTCGCGTGGTCGGCCCGGCTCACCGGGACCCGTCGGAGGGAGCGGCCGATGGGACGTCCGCGCATCACCGGTCGGCGGGGAGCCACCGGATAGTCTCCGCAGCGGTGCCCCCGTCCGGGGGCGCGGGCGTCCACCCCCTGTCCGAACCCCTGTCCGAACGACGGTCCCGTGCTCTTTCCCACCATCGACTTCGCCATCTTCTTCGCCGTGGTGTTCACGGTGCAGTGGCTCCTGTCCCCGTATGCCGGGCCATGGAAGGCGTTCATGGTGGTGGCCAGCTACGTCTTCTACGCCTGGTGGGACTGGCGTTTCATCTTCCTGCTGGCCGCAGCCACCGGCATCGCCTACACCGGGGGTCGCCTGGTGCACCCGGCGACGGGTACCCGGCGCAAGGTGGTGCTCTGGACCACGCTCGCGCTCCTGCTCGGACTTCTGGTGTGGTTCAAGTACTTCGGGTTCGTCGCCGTCAACATCGACAACGTGACGCACGCGCTCGGCCTCGGGCGCCCCATCCCCCTCCTCACGGTCACCCTCCCGGTCGGCGTCTCCTTCTTCACCTTCATGGCCATCAGCTATGTGGTGGACATCTACCGCGGTGTCCTGAAGCCGGCCCGCGGCATCGACGTGACCGTCTTCCTGTCCTTCTTCCCCCACCTGATCGCCGGGCCCATCGTGCGCGGCACCGAGCTCCTGCCGCAGATCCGCTCGATGCGGGACCCCGACGACGTGCACTACGTCGAGGCGTTCTGGCTGATCTCCGCCGGGCTGGCGAAGAAGGTGGTGCTCTCGTCCTACCTGTC
>CAZULR010000474.1:0-2317 GCA_964621235.1 uncultured Acidimicrobiaceae bacterium | reverse complement strand
TGCACCCGGTTCGCCGACGAGGTGGCGGGCGAGGCCCAGATCGACTTCATCGGCCGGGGCGAGCAGCTGCAGGTGGCGACCTTCCCCGAGCTGCCCTTCACCTCCTACTTCTCGGGCAACACCGTGCAGATCTGCCCGGTCGGCGCGCTCACCGCGTCGCCCTACCGGTTCACGGCCCGCCCGTGGGACCTGGACCAGGTGGAGTCGACGTGCACCACCTGCGCCGTCGGGTGCCGGGTCGCCGTCCAGTCGTCGGCCAACCGGCTGACGCGTCTGCTCGGCATCGACATCGACCCGGTCAACCACGGCTGGCTCTGCGACAAGGGGCGCTTCGCGGCCGACGCCGTCAACAGCGGGGACCGACTCACCGAGCCCATGGTCCGCAAGGACGGCAGCCTGGTGGCCGTCTCCTGGCACGAGGCCCTCGAGGTCGCGGCCCAGGGCCTGCACCGGGCGGCGGCCGCCGACCCGACATCGGTGGCCGTGGTCGGTGGGGCCCGGCTGACCAACGAGGGCGCCTACGCCTGGGCCCGGGTGGCCAAGGGCGTGCTGGGCACGGACTCGGTCGACGCCCAGCTGGGCGACGGACTGCCGGCGGAGACCGTGCTCGGCCTGCCGCGCGCCACCATCGACCAGGCCGCCGCGGCCTCGACGGTGATCCTGCTCACCGGCGACGTGCGCGAAGAGCTGCCGGTCCTCTTCCTCCGGCTCCGCGCCGCGGCCGTCGACGGCGACCTGTCCCTCGTGGAGCTGTCGCCCCAGGCCACGTCGCTCACCGAGTACGCCGCCGCCTCGCTGCGCTACGGGCCGGGCGGGGCCGCGGGCCTGGTGGACGCCCTGGTGTCCGGCGCCGGCGGAGGGACCGCGGCCGACGCCGACGCCCTGGCCACGGCCCACCGTCTGGTGGGGGAGGGCCCGGTGGTCGTGGTCGTGGGCCGACCGTCGCTGGCCGAGGACGGCGAGCTGGTCGCCGATGCCGCCCACCGGCTGGCCGCCGCCCTGCCCGACGCCCGCTTCCTGCCCGCCCTCCGGCGCGGCAACGTGCTCGGGGCGCTCGACATGGGACTGGCGCCCGGTGTCCTGCCGGGGCGCGTGTCCCTCGACGCCGGACGTGAGTGGTACACCGCCGCCTGGGGAGCGGTGCCCGCCACCCGCGGGCGCACGACCGCCGGCATCCTGGCCGCCGCGGCCGGTGACCAGGCCGGCGGCGGCCCGGTGGACGCGCTGGTCCTGCTGGGCGCCGACCCGCTGGCCGACTTCCCCGACCGCCGACTCGCCACCAGGGCCCTGGAGTCCTGCGCCTTCGTGGTGGCCGTAGCCACGGCTCCGGGCGACGTGCTCGAACACGCCGACGTCGTGCTGCCGGCCGCCGAGGCCCACGAGCGCCCCGGCACGACGACGAACATCGAGGGACGGATCTTCCGCCTGGGACAGAAGCTGGTCCCACCCGGGCAGGCCTGGCCCGACTGGATGATCGCCGCCGAGCTGGCCGTCCACCTGGGCGCCGACCTCGGCTACGACTCGACCGGCGCCGTGTGGGACGAGATCGAGCAGCTGGCCCCGTCCCACCGCGGCATCACCCAGGCGGTCCTCGACTCCCACGGTGCCGCCGACGGCGTCGTGGCCCCGCTGGCGGCCGGCCGGGTCACCCTCGGCCGCCGTCCCGCCCCGCTCGACCCGATCGCCGTTCCCGGGGTGGAGTCGGTGGAGCGTCAGGGCGCCAGCCTCCAGGCCGGGCTCGCCTCCTCGCCCAACGCCGGGCCCGAGTCCGAGGAGACGGCGGCGCCTTCCGGGCCGACCCGCCCGACGGTGCTGTCGGGTCCCCCCGACCTGGACGTGCCCCACGTGTCGCCGCTCGACAGCTACTCGGTGCGCCTGGTGGCCTCCCGTGTCCTCTACGACGCCGGCACCGCGGTGACGACGGTGCCGGCACTGGCCGGCCTGGTGGAACCGGGGGCGCTGCGGGCCAATCCGTTCGACCTCGATGACCTCGGGGTGGCGTCGGGCGGGACGGTGCGCCTGCGCTCGGCCACCGCCACGACGCTCGTGCCGGTCGTGCCGGACCCGTCGCTGCCCCGCAAGACGGTGGCCGCCGACTTCAACGTGCCCCTCGGTGACGGCACCGTCGCCGACCTGATCGACCAAGCGTTCCCGGTGGTCGACCTCCGGATGGAGACTCCATGACCCCCGGCACCCGGCTGGTCGGCACCGACCCGCTGTTCGCCCACGGCGTGGGCTGGGTCGTCCTGCTCATCGTGCTGGTCAAGGTGCTGGTGGTCTTCGGCGCCCTGATGGTCTCGGTGATGCTCATGATCTG